>JAURJV010000031.1 GCA_030832065.1 Rhodoluna sp.
GGCTATAAGTATGCAGCTGAGATGGTTGCTGACATGGCTAACAAGTACTCTGAAGGCAGAGTCCTTATTGGCGGTGCCGGTGGCTACCAGCCACTCAAAGAGACTCCAGAGACTTGGGCTCTAGTAGTGGAAACTATCTTCAACAAGGTAAGAGAGGGCGTGTTAGCAAATGACTAGACCGTTCTATCCAGAAAAACTCTGGAATGAGATCCTGCCTGGATTATTCCAGGGTGGAACCGATGAGCATGATGAGCTCGGTGCTTTCATAAAGCGAGCACCGGAGAACATGCGCTCATGGGAAGCCCAGGATTACATTGCTGCTACCCAGGTCAAAGCAAACGAGTTTGACACGGTTGTAACGGCCTATGTTCACGCCAACCCTTGCGGCCACAATGTCAAAGAACTTAGATTCACTTTCTTTGACGGCAACATGAACGACTTCGATCCAGAGCAGGACCTGTTCTGGTTAGTTCGTGAAGCTCACGCTGACTGGAAAGCCGGTAAGCAGGTTCTGATTCGTTGCCAGGCGGGGATTAACCGTTCTGGGCTAATCATGGCGCTAGTGCTCATCCGTGATGGGTATACACCTGAAGACGCCATCAAGCTGATCCGCGAGAAGCGCTGCGACGCAGCTCTTAGCAACGAGAAGTTCGAGGCTTGGCTTTTGAATGCTGCGGATGTTGATTTCTGGCGTGCAGGGGTGAATGGCTAATTGGTAGCACAGAACCCATTTCTAGGGCCACAGTGGGAACCAATTGCCAAGGTAATCGCCAGCTTGCTCGAAAGAAGCAAGTCTGGCGGTAACTTCCAAATTCAGACATATGGAAAGAGGTATGGGGCTAGCCCCTATACCTCTCCATATCTCCAGGGACGCTGGGACATTGGCATCTTTGAGATTGAGCTTTCCAGCAATTTACATCTAGTTCCTCAACTTACTGACTATGAGCGCGAAGTCCTTGAGTTCTATGGTTGGGACAATCCAGATGTGAGCCCAGAGGAATATCGGCAGAATCATGCTGGGAACCCTAACTACACCCGCTATTTCACCCCAGAGTATTCAACCGAAGAGATCGCAGAGCTGGTTCTGACAACCTTAGTAACGGTTCACAAAATCACAGAGGATGACTTCTGGGGAGTGTCCACCAAGGCGACAGCGGATTTAGTCGACTCCATGGGCTTACTTGGAAGATTGAAATACTCAGATGGAAATCCAAACAGGGTTATTTTCGCTCTGCCCGGACATCACAAAGACCGGATCGAAAAGTAAACAACGAGTTATCTGTTTATCTATCTAGGATGTAGTTAATGTCTGAAACTAGTTCAAATACCAAAATTGTTGTCGATGTGATCGACCATCTGGATTTTAACGTCCACTGCGATTACAAAGACTGCAATGAAGTTGCTACCCACAGGCTGATCTGTTCGAAATGCTCACAGTTTGAGTTCATGTGTGCGGGGCATACAGCTGAGGCTAAGCAAGCACCTAAGGGCAGCTGGATCGTCTTTGACAGATCCTGCCTGCACCGGGTTGACATGTATGAGTGCGGGAAAGAACCTATCTAGCTTTCCAAACCAAGTTTATGAACTTGCTAATCAGCCTTAGGTTCTCAACGTTAGTCGGCTTATAGTCCAAAAGTCTTGGTGAGTAAATCAAGTAGGCTGCCCACTTGGCTCTTGAAATCGCTACGTTCAATCGATTAGGCATCAGCAGAAACTCAATTCCTCTAGGAATTTCATTTGCAGATGAGGCTGTCATCGAAACAATCGCAATTGCTGCTTCTTGCCCTTGGAACTTATCTACTGTTCCAACTGGAATTGAGTTAAGACCAGCTTCATCGAGCTTTTTGCGAATGAGTTGAACTTGAGCGTTGTACGGAGCTACAACAATAATGTTCTCGTGAGCGTCAATCAGTTTGCCAGGACCTTTGCCTTCATCCCAACCGTTATTTTTGATCTTAAGGATAATCTCGATGACTTTATCTGCCTCAGCCTTTGACTCTGTTGAGCAGCCAACGTGTTCAACCTCAACGGGGTAGAAGCCAGGGTCTAATCCTTCAAGCTGTCTTCTCGGTGAAACTGAGCCCAACCTAGATTCATACCAATTGCTAGAGACGACAGTGCAAAGCTCAGGAGTCATTCTGTATGTTGAAGGCAAGAAATATCCGAATTCTTCTGAAAGAACTTCATCATTACCGGCAAGCCATCCAAGGGCTGACCCATCAACCGGTTCTGGGTGCATGCCTTGGGTTACTTGAGGAAGCTGCTGGGGGTCTCCAAGAAGCAGGAGGCGTTTAGCTGCTGAGGAAACCGCAATGGTGTTAGCTAGTGAGAACTGACCCGCTTCGTCAATCACTAGAAGGTCGAGTTCTTTAAATTCAATGCGATCGCGGTGAGCTAGGTCCCAAGCGGTTCCACCAACTACATAGGCAGATTTACCGTCAATAAATTCTCGGTATTCTTTGGTCTTTTTGTTTCCTTTATCAATAATCACCCAGGGGAGGTTATTGGCCTCACCTTCCTCGTGATTCTTTGAACCTGGTTTTGCAATTAAGTCAGCCGGCACCTTACCGTTTTTGTGAATGCTCTTGAGAAGGTTTTCTACGGTGCTGTGTGACTGTCCGACCACACCAACTTTCCAGCCATGCTTCATGACAAGATCACCGATTACTTTGCCACCATTGAAGGACTTACCGGCTCCCGGAGGCCCTTGGATAGCTAAGAAGCTGTTGTCGATTTCCCTAATTGCTTTGATGATAGTTTCATAGGAAGCTTCAGGGTTGAGTTGCTCCAACCCTTGGTCTCTGGGAGACTTTCTGCGCAGAATATCTAAGGCTGGATCGGGAGTGAGATTAGGGTACTCTACTAAAACTTTCTCTCCCCATTGCTTGATAGCAGCCTCTAGATTCTCTGTGCCGATAGGTCTACCCGGTACAAGTGCAACTGGGACATAGTCATACGGTTCAACGTCTGCTGGTAGAGACTCTTCAATAAAGAGAATCGAATCCCCTTCGACTTCCTTTACAGTTGCCCGTTCAACTACACGAAGGTAGCCAGGGTTGTCGTCGCTTGGCAGAGACTCAGCTTCAGCTGGATAAAGTAGCCATCTAGCGTCACCAACACTCACCTTGCTGCCTGGGCCTGGTTTGGTGTGTAGTTTGATGGTTCGTCTTTTGAGTTTCGCTCTGGTACTTGCCGGAACTGCCCAGTCAGAAACTACTTCGCATTTTTCAACAATGTAGACATCTTTGTCGTTTTCCCATTCATCAATTGGGTTCTCTCGGCGGCTGTAATGCTCCCACCAGAAAGACTTCTTTTCACGACGATGGAAATCAATTGCTGCAGCAGTCAAGGCGATTGCGGTGTGATCAGGTGTTCTAGAACCCAGAGGAACATCGGCAATAAGATCCATTAGGTTGTCATAAAGAGGGTCCCGCTCAATTTCTTCAACTTCTTTTTCGGCAGCCTGTTTTACGCCACGCAACTCAACCCCAGCAGCCTCTGCTAAGGACTTCAGCCAGTTCCTCAAAGCCAAGGTAGACCGGCAATCGTAGGCGTTGTAGTCCTCAATTTGCTTGAGTTTGATCTCAGCTTTTTCTAACTCATTGTTTGTAACAAGGTCACAGTAATTGGCATACTCAACCACAGAGTCTGCTGCATTGGTAACACCTTCACGCTCTTCATCTTTGACAAAGATAGGCTCAAGTTTTTTCAACGAGTAACTGTGGCTACCAATAAGCACTGCCCGTCGAACAATCGGGTATAGATCGACCAACACATTTTCACTAAGAAGCTGACCGATGTAGTCTTCCTCAACCCCATATCTTGCCGCTAGAGAGAGCAGGTGAGTCTTCTCATAGGCTGCATAGTGATAGATGTGCATGTTTGGATATGTGGCTCTACGGTCCTTGATGTATGAAACGAAATCTAGAAACGCTTGTTTTTCTTCTTCTAGGTTGTGAGCCCAGAGCGGTGAAAACTTTTTGTCTTCGTCTACCCATCCGAAAAGGTAATCGAGCCCCCACACCGTGCCTTCGTTGTATAGCGGGTCACCTTCAAAGTCGAAGAAAATGTCACCTGCGTCTGAGTGTGGGATAACAGCTAAGGCACCTGGGTTGAAAACTTCGAAAATAGGCTGTGATCTATCTGCGGCTTTTCTTGTCGCAAGCTGGACTTTGGCTTGAGCCCTAAGTGAAGCGAAAGTTCGTCCGGACATGTCGTTAATCTTGGCCAGACTTGTGGTCGCCAGGTCTTCAAGAGTGATGATCCCATCGGCTCTGAGCTTCGATCTCTGCTCCATGCGCAGACCAGCCACAGAGATAACGTCATCCGTCAATTCAATTTCTGGCTCACAAACTACACACCTTCCGCAAGGCTGGTAAGTTTCGTCATTCCATTGAATTACTGAACCGCCATTTTTCTTGTTTTCAGTTCGTCTGGCAATCAGGTCGATCATGTCTTGACGTTTCTTAAGATACAGAGGTGTAATGTCCTCCAAATTGTGACTGCTAATTGAGTTGTCGCCCAGAATCAGATGAGCTTGTTTAGAGACAGGGATCCCCATCTTTTTCAGTTGATCCGCATAGGCGGCAATCTGCACCAGAGCGGTGATTTTAGCTTTCCTTGCCAGCTTGGTGTCGTAGACGGCATAAGTTCCATCACTTTGTAAAACAAGGAAGTCTGCAAAACCTTGGAACTGTCCGTCAAAAAAAGTTCCCTGAAAGACAACTGGCTTCTTAGCCTCAAGGGCTTTTTTTGTGAGCTCGGTAAGTTCAATCATCTGTTGTTCTAGTGGGATGCCCGAGCTATAGTCCGGTCTGCCTAACTCGACTACCTCGCTGCCAAACTCATCCCGATACCTTTGGAGTTGTTTCTCTTCGTGGGCATTGCCCAACTCCCCAGTTCGAGCGAGCATGGAATCATCGGCATCTGACGGGATCTCAATATCAAAGCCGAGTTTCTTGTCGATCTTCCGAACAGCAGCCCAAGAACAATCGGTAGCTCCGGTCAAGTCGCTCGCCGAGAAAATTAGCTTTCCATTACCGTAATCCTGCATATTGCCCTTCTTCTAGGTATTGGTCCTACTCTAAGGCTGACCTCTGACAAAGCGGGAATAAATGTCAGTGGTCGACAGTATCTTTAACTAGGCCAATCAGGAGCTTGGCTAATCAAAGGAGTTTAATGCTTATACACATCGAAGGAGTCTTTGTTGACGTGGTCAGGGAAGCCCCCTACAAGAACGTCTTAACTGTCCGAGCGAGCGATCCCAAGAGTCTCGCTCGATTCGCCTCTTCGACCTGCTCTGAAGTCATCCAAGTACCTCATCCCTACTACCCATACATCATCCACATTGACGAATATGTGATTCCTTTGAAGTTGGATTACCAACTCTATAAAGACATTGAAGTTGTTGACCGACTAACCCCAGAACCAGCTTGTTTCGTTTATGAGTACGCTTACGAAGAAGAAGACGGCTCGATCACGGGAGAATACGGCTATTGCTATCCCCATGAAGTGGAGAGCACGACTGATTACCTGATGTCTCAAGAAAGACAGCCAATAAACGAGCCAGTGTTCCTGCCTTTGTTTTACTTCCCTGGCGAGCTAGTCGGCGCTCCGGTTACATTTGCCGATGGTGAGTTTGAAGCAAAAGGCTATGACGACGAAATCGATGGTGGTTCTGAAGACGTTGAGTAATCGTAGACCAAACAAAAATATGCAGATTGGAAATCAATAATGGCTAGAAGCGTAAGATACGTTCCAGGGCAGCAAGAGCCTTTTAAAATGTCTCGGGCAAAAATCGAGGACTTCATTCGTTGTCCGCGGTGTTTTGTTCTTGAAGTGAAACATGGAATCAAAAAGCCAACCGGAGTTCCATTCACTTTGAATGTCGCAGTGGACAACCTACTAAAGAAAGAGTTCGACACTTATCGGGCTAATGGTGCTGCCCATCCAATTGCAATCCAAAACGGGCTGAATCTAAAACCATTTCAACATCCTGATCTGGACACTTGGCGCAACAACTTCAAGGGTGTCACAGCACAGACTGAGGACGGTAAGTTTCTGATTACCGGTGCCGTGGACGACATCTGGGTTGATGATGCTGGCACTCTGTACGTTATCGATTACAAAGCTACTGGCAGACAAGAAGCAGTCACTTCACTTGGTGAAGGTGGCTTCTATGACGGCTACCGTAGACAGCTTGAGATTTACCAATGGCTGCTTCGCAAGAATGGATTCACCGTTTCAGACACTGGCTATTGGGTATACGTAACAGCAACACAGAAACAGGACAGTTTCGACAACAATCTAAAGTTTGAAGCAAACTTGGTTTCTTACACGGGAAGTGACCAGTGGATTGATTCTATTTTAGATAGCATCTACACCAACCTAAATGAGCCAGAAGTCCCAGGACCTGGCGACGACTGTGATTTATGCCGGTTCTTTGAAGAGAGAGCCAACAAGGCGATTGAATGGCACGAACTAGTTTGGAAAAATTGCGGGGATTGCGGTACTCGCATGCTGAAAACTATTTACGGGATGATGGCTGGAGAAGCCCCATCCGGCCACATCTCGATGGGCTGCATCGTTGACGCTGAATCACCTGAGTGGTTATGCCCCAAGTGCGATCTTGAAGAAGAAGCGGATCTAACACTTTTGCCGAGGGCCGAATAAGTAATTGAAAAACCAGACTCAACTTATAAACAAAACTAAGGAGCTACACCATGAGTAATCAGATTAAATGCCCAGACTGTGGGGCGACATTCACCGTAGACGAGGCCGACTACGCCAACATTCTTGAACAGGTTCGAACCCAAGAGTTCCATAATGAGCTAGAACAACGCCTAAA
>JAURJV010000007.1 GCA_030832065.1 Rhodoluna sp.
ACATAGCTGTGTCCGGTTAGAGAGTCATAAGATGTTCCCTCTTTGAACTCCGCAATCTGTAATTTAAGTTTCAGTTCAGTTGTGCTTGTCGGATCACCAGGTGAAGTCCAAGAAACATCGTTTTGCAAGGCTGATGCCACGTCCGCGGCAGCTGCGTGGAAAGAAATCTCAGCTTGAGAATTTAGGGAAGGATAACCAGGGTTCAAAGTAAGTAGCGATCCGTCGTCCTGAACCGTCAGGGTTCCACTCTCCGCAATAATCGTCACATTCAGAACTGAGTAAGTGAACCCAGAAATCTCGATGGGAACGCTTACCGTCTCGCCACCTGGGACAGCCGTATTTGGTAAGTCAACTGTGATCTGGCTGGCAGCGCTTGCTCCTGACACATTTAGGCTCAAAACGGCTAAAAGTGATGCCACGACTAGGCTTTTACTGAACTTTTTCAACATTTTGCTGTCTCCCACTAAATTTCGAGTTCCTGAGATTACCCAGCAACAAAAGGCAAGTCTAGCCAGCAATTATTGGTTTTTACGAATACTTTGGGCCAATTATTCGGAAGTTCGTGGTTTTTGGAAATCCCAGCAAATAGGTAAAGATTGACTCATGATGCAAATAGGTGTGCCAAAAGAACAGCCAGGCGAGACCCGCGTAGCCGCAACCCCCAGCAGCGTAAAGGTGCTAACCGCCCTCGGCTACAAGGTATTTGTAGAGGCCGAGGCGGGTCGACTTTCCACTTTCCCAGACTCTGAATACATAGCGGCCGGCGCTCTGATTGGGCACATCAAAGACACCTGGGCTAGCGATCTGGTTCTAAAAGTAGCTGCCCCAACCCCAGAAGAGATCGACCTTCTTGCCGATAATGCAACGATCATCAGTTTGATGACCCCAGCCCTGAGACCTGAACTTCTAGATTCTATAGCAACCAGAGGAATCACCGCTCTGGCACTGGATGCTGTTCCTAGAATTTCTAGAGCTCAGTCGATGGACGTTCTAAGTTCAATGGCTAACATCGCTGGATATCGCGCAGTAATCGAAGCAGCTCACGAGTTCGGTCGTTTCTTTACTGGTCAGGTAACCGCTGCCGGAAAGGTTCCTCCAGCAAAAGTTCTAGTAGCGGGAGCTGGTGTTGCCGGTCTTGCTGCAATTGGTGCAGCCTCGAGTTTGGGAGCGATTGTCAGAGCAACTGATCCAAGACCTGAAGTTGCTGATCAGGTTAAGTCAATCGGTGGAACTTATCTGGCTGTGGAAGTTGCAGAGAAGATGGAATCCTCAGATGGTTACGCAAAGGCAACCAGCGAAGATTACGACAGAAGAGCAGCAGAGATTTACTCTGAGCAAGCAGCCGATGTCGACATTATTATTACCACCGCACTTATACCAGGTCGCCCAGCACCAAAATTGATCACTGCCAAAGATGTCGCAAGTATGAAGTCTGGCTCAGTGATTGTTGACATGGCAGCAGCCCAAGGTGGAAACGTTGAAGGTTCAGTCGCCGGCCAGAAAGTTGTTACCAGTAACGGCGTAACAATAATTGGCTACACCGATTTACCTGGTCGGCTACCTGCCCAAGCCTCTCAGTTGTTTGCCACCAACTTGGTTAACCTGTTAAAGCTGGTAACTCCAGAGAAGAATGGTGTTCTCACACTCGACTTTGATGACATTGTTCAGCGTTCGGTGACTGTGGTTAAGGATGGCTCGATTACCTGGCCACCGCCACCGGTTCAAGTTTCAGCAGCACCAGCTGCTACCAAAGCAGAAGCTCCCGTCGCTAAGGTGCAGAAATCCATGTCACCTAAGCTTCGTGGCGGTCTAATCGCTCTAGGCACAGCCGTTCTGTTTATGATCTGCGCCTTTGCTCCAGCACCACTGCCCCAGCACTTCTTAGTGCTAACTCTTTCAGTTGTGATTGGCTTCTATGTAATCGGTAAGGTCCACCACGCCCTCCATACCCCACTGATGAGCGTTACCAATGCAATCTCCGGAATCATCGTGGTTGGTGCTTTGCTACAGCTAACAATTCCTAACTTGATAGTTCAGATCCTGGCTGGTGTTGCAGTTACCTTAGCCAGCATCAACATCTTTGGTGGCTTTGCGGTAACCCGACGGATGCTCAAGATGTTCTCGAAGGGAGGCAAATAAATGGAATCCCTTCTAACTATTGCCCCAATGCTGGCTACCGCCGCATACATAGTTGCATCGCTGCTCTTCATTCTCTCCCTAGCCGGATTGAGTAAACACGAGAGCGCTAAGGGTGGAATTGTTTACGGAGTCTCAGGAATGGGACTGGCCTTAGTGGCAACCACACTGCTTACTCTTGCCAATGGTTGGAATGATCCAGCCGCTCAATTGGGTCTGATCTTCTTACTCATTGGCCTAGTTATCGGAGCAACAATTGGTCTTTGGCGAGCCAGGGTCGTTGAAATGACGGGCATGCCAGAACTCATTGCCATCCTGCACAGCTTCGTCGGTGTTGCCGCAGTTCTAATCGGTTGGAACGGTGCACTCTTTGACACCGGGACACCTGAGAACCTGCTCGGGGTTCACCACGCTGAGATCTTCATCGGCGTATTCATCGGTGCAGTTACCTTCACCGGTTCAATAGTTGCCAACCTAAAACTCTCCGCCAAGATTTCCTCAAAGCCGCTTATGCTGCCAGGTAAGAACCTGCTAAACGTTGGTGCACTTTTAGGTTTTGTCGGATTAACGGTTTGGTATGTAATTACTCCAGACATCTCATTACTAATCGCAGTAACAGTTCTAGCCCTAGCGCTGGGTTGGCACCTGGTTGCCTCCATCGGTGG
>JAURJV010000032.1 GCA_030832065.1 Rhodoluna sp.
CTGGTCGGTAAATATATTGACCTACCCGATGCCTACCTTTCGGTTACCGAAGCTTTGAGAGCCGGTGGATTTGCTGAGCAGGTGAAAGTCAACATCAAGTGGGTAGCCAGCGATCTCTGCGAAACTGAGGAAGGTGCAAGGATTCATTTGAGCGATGTGGATGCGATTTGCGTTCCCGGCGGATTTGGAATCAGAGGAATTGAAGGAAAACTTGGAGCACTCAAATTTGCTCGGGAGAATGCGATTCCAACACTTGGACTTTGTCTTGGCTTGCAGTGCATGGTTATTGAGTATGCAAGAAATGTTGTTGGTTTGGAAGGCGCATCGTCTACCGAATTTGAAGCAGACACCAAGTATCCGGTGATTGCAACCATGGCTGAGCAAGTTGACATCCTGAAGGCAGGAGACATGGGTCACACCATGCGTCTTGGCTTGTATGAGGCTAAGTTGACCCCTGGCAGCGTGATAGCAGAAACCTATGGCGCAACGACAGTTCAGGAAAGACACCGCCACCGATACGAAGTGAACAACGCTTACACCGATCAGATTTCAGCAGCAGGTTTGGTTTTCTCCGGTAAGTCACCTGACGGCGGTCTAGTTGAATTTGTTGAGCTTCCTAAAGATGTTCACCCGTATTACGTTGCGACCCAAGCTCACCCTGAGTTCCTTTCAAGACCAACTAAGGCACATCCGCTTTTCCACGGTCTAATCAAGGCGGCTTTGGCTGGAAGGCTTTTCAGTTCGCAGGCTAACTAAACCAGATGAACGATAAAACCGAACTCTCTGACCGTAAAGGTTTAGCTGATTCAGAAACCCAGGCTAAAGAAGTAGTCTTTCGGGGAAAAATCTGGAATGTAATTCGGAAAGTGTTTAATTTCCACGGTGAAAGTATCGCTCGAGAATACATCGAACACCCCGGCGCGGTCGCTGTGCTTGCCCTAAATGATCTGGATGAAGTGTTGTTGATTAATCAGTATCGAGCCCCAGTGAATCAACACCTCTTTGAGTTCCCAGCGGGCCTTCTCGATGTGGATGGCGAGAATCATCTTGAAGCAGCGAAAAGGGAGTTACTTGAGGAAACTGACTATTCTGCTGGGCAGTGGGAACTTCTGCAAATATTTCACACCACGCCTGGTTCCAGCAGTGAAACCATCGCCATCTACCTGGCTAGAGATTTAGAAAAGGTTGACCATAATTTTGCCCGAACCGCTGAAGAAAAGCACATCGAAATAAGCTGGGTGCCCTTTGAGAAAGTCTTGGCTCAAGTACAGCATTCCAAACTTAGAAGCCCAACTCTGGTAGTTGGTGTTTTAGCTCTAGCCGCCAAGCGTCAGGCAACTAATGGCTGATATCAGCCGAGACATTGATGGCTACCTGCGTCATCTAACTATTGAGCGCGGTATGGCTAAAAACACTTTGCTCGCCTATAAACGTGACTTGAAGCTCTACAGCGACTTTCTAGAGTCCAGTGAGGTGGTTGACGCTAAGAGTATTTCTGAATCTATAGTTAGAGACTTTGCTCAGTATCTGGTCGTTACCAAAGGTTTGGTCGCAACATCTGTAGCCAGAGTGTTAGCTGCAGTTCGAGGGTTTCACAAGTTCCTCGTATTGGAAAATCTAATTGAAAATGACGTAACTGCCGCAGTAAAGCCACCGAAGTCTCCGCGGCGCTTACCCAAAGCAATTTCAGTAAGTGAAATTGAACAACTGCTAAAGGCGGCTGGCCCTGACCCCGTAGAGACTTCAGCTCTGGCCAGTGATGTGATTCGGGTCAGGGATCGAGCAATTCTCGAGCTCTTATATGCAACCGGTGCGCGTGTATCCGAGGTAGTTAACATCGATATCGATGATCTTGTCGATCCGGAGATTATCCGGCTGTTCGGCAAAGGTTCGAAAGAGCGACTGGTGCCGGTTGGTAAATACGCTCAGTCAGCACTGCAGAGCTACCTGATCAGGGTTCGTCCTTCACTCGCTGCTTTAGCTAAGGGAACTCCAGCGCTATTTCTGAATCAACGCGGTACTAGGTTGTCCAGGCAGAGCATCTGGCAGATTATTAGCGATGCTGCCACCACTGCCAAGATTGATAGAGAGGTTTCCCCTCACACTTTCAGGCATTCATTTGCCACCCACCTTTTGGAGGGCGGAGCGGATGTTCGTGTTGTCCAGGAGCTACTGGGACACGCCTCGGTGGCAACCACCCAGATTTACACGCTGGTTACAGTTGACGCGCTCAGGGAGATCTATGCAACCGCCCATCCCCGCGCTCAGCGGTAGACTATGGGGGAACAATTAAGCCCTTTTTCTTACTGCTGTGAAGCTAGAGAGGAAACCAAATAATGTCAGGTAAAAACACCGACCACAGGTTTCCCATCCCTAAGCGGCTAACCAGTCATGGTCCAGCCCGGGTAATCGCTCTGTGCAATCAAAAAGGTGGAGTAGGTAAAACCACTACAACTATTAATACGGCTGCGGCGCTGGCCGAGTATGGGCGTAAGGTTCTCCTAGTTGACTTCGATCCACAAGGAGCGCTCACCAGAGGTCTCGGTGTCGAGGCAGAAGAGGGCAAGACAGTCTACGAATTGATGCTTGATCGAAAGCTAAAGGCTGCAGATGTAATTGTCCACACCGAAGTACCGGGTCTTGATCTAATCCCAGCGAACATTCAACTTTCGGCAGCTGAAATTCAATTAGTTGCCGAACCAGGTCGAGAACAAATTCTTTCAGGCGTCCTTCGTTCAGTGCTGGGGGATTATGACTTGGTCATGATTGACTGCCAGCCTTCCCTGGGATTGCTTACCGTAAACGCCTTGACTGCAGCGCACGGAGTTCTTATTCCAGTTGCCTGCGACTATTTCGCGCTCAAAGGTTTAGAACTACTAATCAAAAACACTGTGGAACTTGTCCGTGAACGTTTGAATGACACTCTAAAAATTGATGGCATCCTGGCCACCATGTTCGATCCGAGAACTTTGCACAGCAGAAACATGCTGAATCAACTCAATGAAGAATATGGTTCTAGCGTATTCCGCTCGGTTATCAAGCTCACCGTAAAATTCAAGGACTCATCTGAGCGGGGCCGTCCAGTAACTCAATATGCTCCGACATCGGAGGCAGCTGAGCTCTATCGTGCAGTAGCGAGAGAAATGGTGGATCGCGGCTGTGCTCCATAACGAAACAGATGAACTTACTGGTTCCGGTTTTTCTCTCAGTGTAGGTGGTTTTGAAGGTCCGTTTGACCTACTCCTCACGCTTATTTCTAAGCACCAGTTAGACATAACCTCCATATCGCTCAGCAAAGTTACTGCGGACTTTATTGAGTATGTCCGCACTCTCGAAGAAGCAGATCAGCTGGATGAGGCCAGCGAATTCCTAGTGGTTGCTGCAACCTTGCTCGATATCAAGATTGCCGAACTTCTGCCTAAAGGCGAAGTGGTGGATCCTGAAG
>JAURJV010000033.1 GCA_030832065.1 Rhodoluna sp.
AAATGGATGATTGCGAATCCAGGTTGGGATGACTAGGAAAGAATTCGCCGTTATTGGCGATCCGATTTCGCAAAGTTTGTCACCTGCTATCCATCGAGCAGCCTACGATTTTTTGAAAGTTGATTGGGGTTACCGAGCGATCCAAGTTGTTGAAGGCGCCCTCCAGGTATCCCTTAGTCAAGCCGCTGAGTATTCAGGGTTCAGCGTAACAATGCCACTTAAGTATGAAGCTGCTTCACTTTGCAAATTCGGTGATGAGGCCTCCATGGTAACCGGCGTAGTGAACACTTTACTGGTATCTAATGAGGCGCTGATCGGTTTCAATACCGATGTATTCGGAATCATCCAAGCACTCTCAAACATAGAGAAACCAGATTCAATAGCCGTATTAGGCTCAGGGGCGACTTCCGTATCAGCCATCTATGCTTGTCAAATCGCTTATCCAAACGCTGACATCAAAGTCTTAGCTAGAAATGCTCAGCGTGCTGGGGAATTGGAACATCGCTTTGGTATCAGCAGTGGCGTTATTCCAAGCGACACATTGAACTTTGACCTCGTAATCAACACAGTTCCTGGGCAAAGATACAGTGCGGCTGGGACCATCTTGCTAGCTTCGTATGCCCGAGATGAGGCATTAGCGGTGAACGAGATCTCCGGCAAAGAAATGTTGCTCTGGCAGGCTTTGGCTCAGATCAGGATTTTTTACCTCGGCTCGGCTGAAACCCAGTTACCCAACGAGGATCAACTCTTTCAGCAAATGAGACTAGCAATATCAGACTTGTGATGTGGGAGAATGGTTAAATGTTGCGTTGGCTTACTGCAGGTGAATCCCATGGTCCCGAATTAACGGCGATCATTGAAGGAATCCCGGCCGGCGTAGAACTCATCAATGAGAATGTCCATGAGGCCCTAGCGCGTAGAAGACTTGGGCACGGCCGCGGCGCACGCATGAAGTTTGAGCAAGATAAGGCACGAATAACCTCGGGAGTTCGCCACGGTCAGACCATGGGCGGTCCAATTGCAATAGTCATTGAAAATACAGAGTGGCCTAAGTGGCAAGAGGTAATGTCTATTGACCCCATAGACCCTGCAGCGCTAACTGGGGCAAGAGCAGAGGCTTTAACTAGACCTAGGCCAGGGCATGCAGATTTCACCGGTATGCAAAAATACAGTTTCATTGATTCAAGACCCGTTCTAGAAAGAGCTTCAGCACGTGAGACGGCTGCCAGAGTAGCCCTTGGCGAGGTCGCAAGTAGATTCCTGTCAGCACTTGGCATACAACTAATCACTCACACGGTAGCAATCGGAACAGTTGAAGGTGGGGAAGTATTACCAAGACCGGAAGACGTTGAATCGGTTGACTCAGACCCGGTTAGAGCTTTCGATGCGACTCTGAGCGCAGCGATGGTAGCCGAAATCGATAAAGCTCATAAAGATGGGGACACCCTCGGTGGTGTTGTTGAGGTTTTGGTCTATGGGATGCCACCTGGAGTTGGATCCTTTACCCACTGGGATAAAAGACTTGACGGAAGACTAGCTGGTGCTCTGATGAGTATCCATGCCATCAAAGGCGTTGCGGTCGGCGATGGTTTTGAAACTGCCAAGCGCAGAGGATCGCAAGCACATGATGAGATTCAGGTTGTCGAAGGTACTGTTTCCCGACTAACTGATCGTGCTGGTGGAATCGAAGGCGGTATGAGCAATGGTGAAATCATAAGAGTTAGAGCAGCTATGAAGCCGATCTCAACTGTTCCAAAAGCACTAAAAACCATTGATACTTCTACTGGCGAAGCAGCAACTGCGCACCACCAGCGCTCTGACGTCTGTGCCGTTCCAGCTGCCGGAGTTGTTGCCCAAGCCATGGTAGCGCTTACCATCGCAGATGCCCTTTTAGAGAAATTCGGCGGCGATTCAATTTCTGAAACCAAGCGTAATCTTGAGGGATTCCTTGCCAGCATTCCAGAAACCCTCCAATCTAAGATCGCCAGATAGCAGTGAAGCGTTCAGTTGTTCTCATCGGTCCGATGGGGGTTGGCAAAACCACCATCGGGAAGAAGCTCTCCAAGAAGCTAGATCTCCCATTCATCGATACAGATCAGGTAATAGTTAAAGAACACGGGGCTATTACGGAGATATTCGCTAAGCGAGGTGAAAGCTATTTCCGTGCTTTAGAAGATAAAGCTGTATCAGAGGCTATTGATTCCCTTGCTGTGGTAGCCACCGGTGGAGGCTCGGTCCTCAGTTTTGAAAATCAGAAGAAGTTCAAGGAGGCAAGAGTTGTCTACCTCGCAACTGATGGACGTCATATGCGTTCTCGGCTCTCGAAGAACACCAGACCGCTTCTGAAAAATGGTTTTGAGGACTGGCTTAGAATCTATGCAGAACGCAAACCACTCTATGAAGCTCTTTCGGACATAGAGGTAGATACTTCAGGAAAGTCGTTAAGTGTCGTGGTTACTGAAATTATGGAGAAGTTGATTAGTCATGACTGATATCAAGAGAATAAGAGCTACTGGACTGTCCTCCTATGAGGTTGTTCTCGGTAGAGGCTTACTCTACGAAGTCGATAAAGCTCTGGGATCACTAGTTCGTAAAGTTCTTTTGGTCTACCCAGAAACAATGGAAGCCTCAGCCGCGGTCCTTGCGGACACTCTAAAAGAGGCTGGCAAGCTGGTTTGGCAGTTCCCAGTTGCTAATGGCGAGGACGCAAAGACAGATCGTTGGCTATCAGTTGCTTGGTCGAGTCTAGGGCAAGCTGAGTTTTCGCGTTCTGACGCTGTGGTCTCACTGGGCGGTGGAACCGTTTCTGATTTGGCTGGTTTCATAGCGGCGACTTGGCTTCGCGGGATATCAGTAGTTCATGTGCCGACCACATTACTTGGCATAGTTGATGCCTCTATCGGGGGTAAGACTGGAATCAACACCCAGGAGGGCAAAAATCTTGCCGGCGCTTTTCATGATCCTAAAGCTGTTATAGCCGATCTGGACACTCTTGAAACACTACCGAGAGTAGAACTTGGCTCCGGCTTCGCGGAAATTATTAAATGCGGTTTTATAAGTGATCCGAAGATTTTGGATTTGATTGAAGCAGATGTGACTAGCGCTTTAGATACCAAATCGGATACATTCATGGAACTCGTGGAGCGAACCATCGCCGTTAAGGTCGATGTCGTATCAAAAGACTTCAAGGAAAGCTCACTTAGAGAGATCTTGAATTATGGACATACTCTAGGGCACGCAATCGAACAAGCCGAACACTTCAAGATTAAGCATGGTCAAGCGGTTTCTATTGGAATGTGCTTTGTCGCAGAATTGGCTAGATTATCAGGCAAAATCTCTGATGAATTAGCTGATCGACACAGGAGCATCCTTAAGTTAGTTGGTTTGCCAACAACTTACGAAGGGGCGAAATGGAACTCCTTGTATACAGCGATGAAATTAGACAAGAAAAGTCGCGGCGGAATCCTACGTTTTGTTGTGCTGGAGGACTTGGCAAAACCAAGCATTTTGGAAGCGCCTACCCAAGAACTTCTCTACCAAGCCTTTCAAGAAATAGCCTCCTAACGGTAAGTTTTAGACATGAGTAAAGTTTTGATTCTAAATGGGCCGAACCTAAACCGGTTGGGTTCTAGAGAGCCTGAGATCTATGGCTCTTTCAGCTACTCAGAACTGGTGGAGACTCTTAGCTCAGTAGGAGTAAACCTCGGAATTGAGACTGATATTAGGCAAACCAATGATGAGAGCCAATTGATTGCTTGGTTGCACGAAGCCATTGATGGATCGA
>JAURJV010000034.1 GCA_030832065.1 Rhodoluna sp.
CTCAGAAGCAGTGCTCCAAGTGGGGCGTAAGCGGAGGTTAGTCCCTTAGCGCAGACCAACATGTCTGGCTCTAGACCATACATTTCGCTCGCGAACATGGTGCCAATGCGTCCGAAACCATCGATGGTCTCATCGGCTACCAGCAGAACGTCATACTTGTCGCAGATTTCACGAACTCGCTTGAAGTAGGACTTAGGTGCGGTAAAGCAACCACCTGAGTTCTGAACTGGTTCTAGGAAGAACGCGGCTACTGTGTCTGGGTCTTCGAAAAGAATCATTTCTTCGACTCGATCAGCAGCCCATAAGGCAAACTCATCTTCAGTCTCGAAATCATCTTGAGCTCGGTACCAGTTGGTGTTTGGAACACGGAAGGTGCTCGGAACCAGCGGCTCATACATTTTCTTCATTGCTGGAATACCGGTAAGCGAAAGGGCTCCGTGGCTGGTGCCGTGGTAGGCAACCGCTCTAGTGAGTACCTTGTGCTTAGTTGGTTTTCCAATCAACTTGAAATAGTGTTTTGCCAGTTTCCAGGCAGTCTCATTAGCTTCGCCACCACCGGTGGTGAAGAAAACTCGACTCAGACTTTTTGGTGCATATGACAGCACTCGCTCAGACAATTCAATTGCCGGCTTGTGTGCATGTGACCAGATCGGGAAGTAATCCAGCTCCTTCATTTGTTTAGCAGCTGCTTCGGCTAAGCGGGCACGACCGTGACCTGCGTTTACCGAAAACAACGATGAGATTCCATCGAAGTATTTCTTGCCGTTGATGTCCCAGAAGTGGTGCCCTTCAGCTCTAGTGATGATAGGCATATCCTGGTTCTGATATGGAGAGTGTCTTGTAAAGTGCAAGAACATGTTGTCCTTGGCAGCTCTTTGCAACATCTCCGGTGTTGCCTCTTCGCCAGCTCTGCGAGCGGCTAGAAGCGGGGTGGCTTGGTCGACATCGGATGCGATTTTGGCCATTTGATATCACTCTTTACATTATTTTTGTGTTGCACTTTTGGATTGCCGAATGACAACCCACTTTGGGTCGAAACCCAAAACTTTTTTCGTTATCTAACACCCCAGTTGTAGAACTGCTTGTGCAGTTTTAGATAGACGAAAGTCTCAGTTGATAGCACTTCAGGCATGGATCGAATTTTGGTGTTGAGAACGTCAATGAGGTCCTGGTCATTTTCAACCACAACTTCCACCAGAATGTCGAAAGAGCCTGCCGTCATCACCACATAGTCAGCCTCCGGCATGGCGGAGAGCTTATTGGCAAGTTCGGTCATGTCTCCTGAACAGCGAATCCCAATCATGGCTTGACGGTAGAAACCGAGCTGGAGGGGGTCGGTGACCGCTACGACCTGCATGATGCCCGAATCGGTCATCTTTTGCATACGCTGACGAACAGCGGCTTCGCTGAGCCCAACGGCCTTGGCGATCTCGCTGTATGGTTTGCGACCGTCATGCTGAAGCTGCTCGAGGATCTCCTTGGAGATATCATCAAGCGTCGATGCTTTAGCGCGGTCTGTTCTAGACATACTGCGATTTTGCCACAAAAACAGCCATTTTGGTCCTGATATCGTACTCAAACTGTCATTTTGATACCGAATCCTTATAAAACAAGGCTATTTTGCTACGGATTCATACCTAGAATCAGGGGTGTAATAGTGTTATCGCAGGAGTTTTGCTCCATTTATTTAGGACTCGAAGGAGAGTTTAGAAATGTCAGTTCGTGAACTGAAGAACTTTGTAAACGGTCAGTACGTCTCAGCCAAGTCTGGCGAAACCACCGATGTCATCAACCCAGCCACCGGTGAGGTCTATGCCAAGGCAGCTCTTTCTAATGAAGCCGACATCGATCACGCCTATAAAGCGGCAGACAAGGCTTTTGAAACTTGGTCACAGATGACTCCTGGTGAGCGTCAGTTGGCACTATTTAGAATTGCGGATGCTTTGGAAGCCCGTGCCGAAGAAATGGCCGATGTTGAGTCAGAGAATACCGGTAAGCCACGCAGCACTCTGGTTGAGTATGAAGTTATGGTTTCGGTTGACCAAATCCGATTCTTTGCAGGTGCTGCTAGAAACCTTGAAGGTCGCGCGACAGCTGAATATGCGAAAGATCACACATCTTCTATTCGCCGTGAACCAATCGGTGTCATTGGACAGGTAACTCCATGGAACTATCCACTAAACATGGCAACCTGGAAATTTGCTCCAGCTATTGCTGCTGGAAACGCAGTTGTAATCAAGCCTTCCGATACAACTCCTGCTTCAACTCTTCTGCTAGCAGAAATTGCTTCAGAGTTCCTACCTGCTGGTGTTTTTAACGTAGTCACCGGTAACCGAGACTCGGGTAGAGCAATGATTGAGCACGAGATTCCACAGATGGTCTCAATCACCGGTTCTGTTCGTGCCGGAATGGAAGTTGCCAAGAGTGCTGCTGCTGATCTAAAGCGTGTTCACCTAGAACTTGGTGGTAAGGCACCGGTAATAATTTTTGCTGACGCTGACCTTCACAAAGCAGCAGCCCAGATTGTTGTTGCCGGTTTCTTCAACGCAGGTCAAGACTGCACCGCGGCAACTCGTCTTTTGGTTCACGAGAGTGTTCACGATGAGTTCCTAGAAATCCTGGTCGCAGAAGTCAAGGCGAATGCCATAACCGGTGACCCAAGCAGAGATGACATATTGTTTGGTCCAGTCAACAACGTAAATCAGCTAGCTCAGGTAACAGGATTTATTGAGCGTCTTCCAGATCACGCATCTATCGCTGTTGGTGGTAAGGCTATCGAAGGTAAGGGTTACTTCCACGAAGCAACCGTGCTCACTGGTTTGCAGCAAAAGGATGAGCACATCCAGCGCGAAATCTTTGGTCCGGTAATCACTGTCCAAAAGTTCAAGGATGATGCCGAAGCCATGATGTGGGCAAATGACGTCAAGTATGGTTTGGCTTCCTCGGTTTGGACTTCAAACCACACCAGGGCGATGCGCTTTGCTAAGGGATTGAACTTCGGTTGTGTTTGGATTAACACCCACATCCCACTAACTGCTGAGATGCCTCACGGTGGTTTCCGTCACTCTGGTTACGGTAAAGACCTTTCGATGTATGGATTTGAGGATTACACCCGAATCAAGCACGTAATGAGTTACATCGGAGATTAATTAGCTTCGCTCCTAAACTGCCTGTTATCCACAAAAGACAACAGGCAGTTTTGGTTTAACTAGAAATTTGGCACTATCGCTGAATGCGACTTGTTGCTTTAGTTCCAGCCTTACTCATTGCATTAGTAATGGCATGGGTCACCGGAATGTGGCAGTTTGCTCTTTTCGCCTTTCTCTCAGTGGTTTCGGGCCTAATCACAAGTTCTTTGATTAGAAAGAAGACTAAAGAGCCCGACATTGATTACAGTGATCAACCACTTTGGCTTAGCACTCATGCGGTTGCTATTGGTGACAAAGTACTTCCGAAAACTGGTTTCTTTTTCAAAGAGCAATACAGTGACGTTTTTTTCGAGTATTTGAGTAAGCAAGAGTTAGCAAGAGAAATACATATTCAAGCGAGGCAGAAAGAGGAAAGCTACTACAAAGCCAGTTCAGCAGGAACACTACCGTTTTGGATCGGAATTAGTGAGGGCTCGGCCTTGGAATTTGATTTAGTTAGAGCTGGCCCTCATGCCCTAATTGTTGGGGCAACTGGAGCAGGCAAGTCGCAACTGCTGAGACTAATGAGTTGTTCGATCCTGGCTGGGGTGGCTAAAGAGCGTATACAACTGGTGCTGATTGATTTCAAAGGAGGGGCAGCTCTGCGGGAGTTAGCTAACCACCCAAGCGCGCTGGTCTTGATTACCGATATTGATGGAGCTAACCACGAGAGATTCTGGCTATACCTTTCCGGAGAGCTCACCAGAAGAGAATTATTTCTTGCCAGCAAATCAATTTCCTCCGCTGAGCAGATTCCAACACTTCCGAGAATGCTAGTTCTAGCTGATGAACTTCCAGCAATTCTCAGCTCTCACCCTTTAGCCCTTCAAACACTTGAAGCTATTGCAGCCAGAGGCAGGTCTCTCGGAGTTCACTTAGTCGCAACTAGTCAAAGCCTTGCTGGGATACCTAGAGCCTTGATCACTAACCTCACTTTACGATTCGCTCTTGGTGTTACTGATCCAGGTGACCTGATAGCCCTGTCACCGACTGTTCGCCCAAGTGAAATTGGTCAGGCCAGAGCTGTAGCTTTCCACGCCGGTAAATCTAAAGTGTTTGATTTTCCTGTACCCAAGCAGCTCCCTAACCTAGGAGAAGAGAAAGTCAATTTTTCTCTAGTACAAGATTGGTCGGTTGGACTTCAAAGCCAGATAAGAGCTGAAGCAGATGAGATTGGGGTCATCGATGAACCGTTGAAGCACAACCAAACCATTTTGAAATTTAGCGACTTTGGTCGAAGGTCGGTTCTATTGGTGGGAGCTTCGGGCTCTGGTAAGACCTGGTTCTCAAGCAGGGTAGCGGAGTTAACTAACGACACTGTGGTTTTAGACTGTCCAACTTTAGAAGTCTTGGAGAACGCCCTGAGCCTAGGTGAGCAGGTGGTTTGTTCCGTTTCAAGTAGCTTTGTGATGCCGATGTCACTGCTTAGAAAGTTTGAAGAGGTTATCTACTTGAGGCAGGCAAACCTTGATCAACATCTGGCTTGTTCACTACCGCGAACTCAGTGGAGCGAAAAGTTAGCGCCGGGTCGAGGTTGGTATCGAAACAGAGTAATTCAGTTGGTTATGCCAACACTGCTTCCAGCGAAACGTGAGCTAGCGAATGAGCCTCAGCTACTGGCTGGTTAACCAGTTTGCCTTCATGAGTGTTCAAGCCAAGGGCCAGAGAAGTGTCTGCCTTGCAAGCAGCTAGCCATCCCTTATCGGCCAATGCTTTCGCGTAAGGCAAGGTTGCGTTGGTTAGAGCGTAGGTAGATGTATGAGCTACAGCACCGGGCATGTTGGCAACACAGTAAAAGATGGTGTCATGAACTTTAAAGGTTGGTTCAGCGTGAGTAGTTGGTTTTGAATCTTCGAAACAACCACCTTGGTCGATGGCGATGTCTACCAAAACCGAACCAGGTTTCATCTTCTTAACTAAAGAGTTGGTAACTAGCTTTGGCGCTTTTGCCCCAGGAATCAGTACCGACCCAATTACTAGATCAGCCTGAGATACTGCTCTATCTATTTCAAAACTATTGCTGGCAAGAGTTCTAAGCCTTCCGTGGTATAGAGCATCAAGCTCACGAAGGCGGTTTAAGTTGGTATCCAGGACAGTGACTTCTGCTCCTAGCCCAACTGCCATGGCGATAGCGTTTGTTCCAGCTACACCGCCACCAAGGACCACAACTCTTGCCGATCTTGTCCCAGGGACGCCACCTAGAAGAATTCCCGATCCACCATTCTGCGCGAATAAGGTCTGGGCACCGACAATCGCAGAGAGTCGCCCGGCTACTTCGCTCATTGGCGCAAGAAGCGGAAGTTGCCGAGTAGAAGTTTGCACTGTCTCATAGGCAATAGCAGTTACCTGCTTGGCGATTAGTTCTTTCGTAAGTTCTAAATCTGCAGCTAAGTGAAGGAAAGTAAATAGGACCAAGCCTGGGCGCAGGTACTGGTATTCACTGTGAATAGGTTCTTTAACCTTGAGCACCATATCAGCAATGGCCCAGGTGCTTGCGGCATCCGGAAGAATTTGAGCCCCAGCTGCTTTGTAGTCTTCATCGCTGATGCTGGAGCCAATGCCTGCTTTGGTTTGAATAAATACTTCGTGGCCTGAGCCAGTTAGCTCGTGGACCCCAGCTGGGGTGATTGCCACCCTAAACTCATTGTTCTTGATCTCTGCAGGGACAGCGATCTTCATGATTCTCCTCTGGGCCGGCTGCTTTGCCCGCCATCTAAGAGAATACCCCATCGGCTTAGACCCCTAAAAATTGGTTCCTCTGAATCTGGGTTTTTGCCCTTTATTTACGGGTTTTTATGGCAGTATTTTTATCAATGCGTCATTTTCGCGCAGTCGGTGTAACATTGGCCGTCTGACGGCCCTTCCCTTTAGGAGACAGTGGTTATGAACCAAAACCTTCCAGAAGACCCGCAACTACGCGAAATGGTCAAAGCTGCTTTGAAACATCAAGTTACTCGTCGCGCTGTTATTGGTGGTGCAGTTGCTACATCAGCTGCAGCTTTCCTAGCAGCATGTGCACCTGGCGGTGACAAGAAACTTACCCCAGCTAAAGACGTTAGTGATTCAGATCCAACACTAATTTGGAGTAACTGGTCGCTATACATCGATGTTGATGATGACGGCAACAATCCAACTTTGGACACCTTCACTGCTGAGACAGGTATTACTGTCACTTATCGCGAAGACTTTGATGACAACGATTCCTATTACGGAAAAGTTAAAGATCAGCTTGCTCTAGGTCAAGACATTGGTGCCGACGTAACTTGCCCAACATCTTGGATGGCAGCTCGCTGGATTAACCTTGGCTACTGCCAAACTTTCGATGATGCTCAAATTCCAAACAAGAAGAACTTGCAGCCTGCATACCTTGGTGCCAGTTACGACCCTGAGCGCAAGATGAGCTTGCCGTACCAGGGAATTCTTGCTGGTTTCGCATATGACAAGAAGGCTTACAAAGCCGCTACCGGAAAAGAAGCTCCACTAGTTCTAGAAGATCTGTGGAACCCAGCGCTTAAGGGAAGAATCGGTGTTCTAAGTGAGATGCGCGACACCGTGGGTATCGTTTTGATGGACCAGGGTGTTCAGATCGGTGATGCGGCTAGTTTGACTGAAGATGCATTCATGAATGCCATTGATGTCATTGCTGCGAAAGTTTCTGAAGGACAGATTGCCAGAATCAAGGGAAACAGCTACAAGGATGACCTTGTAAATGGTGACACCATTGCTGCTATCGCTTGGTCAGGCGACATCATCCAGCTGAATGCTGAAGCTGGTTACGAGCGCTTCGGTTTTGTTCTTCCAGAATCGGGCGGAACTATTTCGGCGGACTGTTTCGTAGTTCCTATGGGTGCAACCCACAAGAAGAACGCTGAGAAGCTAATGAACTTCTACTACGACCCATACAACGCTGCGGTTTTGGCAGCCTACGTGAACTACATCACTCCGGTTGTTGGTGCTAAGGAAGAGGCGATCAAGCTCGATCCAACTCTTGCTGAGAACCAGTTGATTTTCCCTTCCGAAGAATTCCTCGCTCAGACTCAGGCATTCCGTGCACTGGAGAGCAAAGAAGAGCAGGCGTTTACCAAGGCATTCCAGAAAATTAAGTTGGGTGCATAGTTGGCTACTAAGTTTGTTGCCCGTGGCGCGGATTTAGAGCTAAAGCACATACGTAAAGAGTTTCCTGGTTTCACCGCAATTGAAGAACTTGACCTAAAAGTTCCTGCAGGGGAGTTCTTCGCTCTGCTCGGTCCTTCAGGTTGTGGTAAGACCACGACACTCAGGCTCGTTGCCGGTTTGGAAACTCCCACTAAAGGCAAGATCTTCATCGGGAAGCAAGACGTAACTGAAACCAAACCACACGAAAGACCGGTCAACACTGTATTCCAGTCTTACGCACTATTCCCACACATGAGTGTTCTGGAGAACGTAGCTTTTGGTTTGCGTCAGCGCAAA
>JAURJV010000035.1 GCA_030832065.1 Rhodoluna sp.
GATAGCCAAGAGATGAGTGTTCTTATCATCCCCCAAGTCATCATTGGCAAAACCAAGAGCAGCTTCTTTATCACCACAATCAATACCAGTCTGGAAGAGGCTAAAGCTCTGATCAAAGAACAACCAGAGGCCAAACACCTGGAATTCCAACCGGGAAACATAAGCACGGAAAATTTCGAGAACAATGTAGTCAGAGCCAAAGCACTAATTGCTGACGGCGAGCTTGCCAAGGTTGTTCTTGCTAGAGATTTGGCTGCAACAGCAAATAACTTTAACCCAAACCCAGGTTTACTAAAACTGGCTAACCGGTATCCCTCCTGTTACACCTACCTGGTCGATGGCATGTTTGGGGCTAGCCCTGAACTTTTACTTTCAGTAGAAAATAAGAGTGTGAGTGCAAGGGTTCTAGCAGGAACTGCAGGTCGCGGCACCGATGTTGAAGTAGACAAGGCGATCGGTGAAGCGCTAGCTCACTCTCATAAAAACTTAGACGAACACAAATACGCAATTGACTCGCTAACCGCAGCCATGAGTGAACTGTGTATTGAGATTGAAGCAAGCAGTATGCCGTTCAGCTTGGCACTACCTAATCTCTGGCACCTAGCCAGTGATGTTTCAGCAAAACTAAAAGATAATGCAACATCACTGCAACTGCTTGAAGCTATGCATCCAAGTGCTGCGGTTGCTGGAACGCCTAGGGACAAAGCCCTCGAAGTTATTAAAGACTTAGAAGAAATTGATCGTGGACGCTACGCAGGACCGGTCGGTTGGGTCTCGGCTAACGGTGATGGGGTTTGGGCTATTGCTCTTCGAGGTGCTCAGCAGACCGGTAACACCATTAGAGCATTTGCTGGTTGCGGAATAGTTGCTGAATCAGATCCAGCTTCGGAACTTGCTGAAACTAACTTGAAGTTCAAAGCAGTACTAGAAAACCTCTAGTCGATTCTTGCCTCGATAATTACCCGACCGCGCAGCTCCAGGGCTTCTGCTAACTCAGCAGCACTGCTAACCAACTGATACTGCCAGCCAAAAGCCTTAGCCAGCTGGGCAATGTTGAACTCTTGCCCGGTTCTAAACACTCGATCGTAAATGCTCTTTGAGGCAGTCTTCGCTACCTCCAGGTTTTCAAAGATCTTCCCGCCGTGATCGTTGACTACAACCACCTGCAGGTCAATCTCTTCTTCAGTCGGGTCGGTTACCAGCGAACCGACATCGTGCAGGAAGGCCAAATCTCCCAGCAATAACCGAACCGGCATGCTGGTTGCGTGGGCTAGACCGCTAGCGGTAGCTATGGTTCCATCAATCCCGGCGAGCCCGCGGTTAGCCCAAACGTGGAACATTCTTCTCGGTGCATAGTGGTCAGCTTCGCGAATCAGTTGAGAAGCGCCCAGAACCAGTTGACCGTCTTGACCTAACTCCCATACCTTCTCGATGATTGCTCTGCGATCGAAAGCATTAGTTGGTTCTGGTGTTAGAGCGATAGAAACCTGCTGCCAAGATTCTAACCAAGCACGGTCAGCAGTATCGCTTTCGATAGCCTGATATAAAGTTTTAGCGTTCTCAGGAATCAGGAAGTCACCCATTTGACTGTGACGAACGATGACTTCAACCTTAGGTGAACGAAGAAGTGAGATCACTTGACGGGAAAGAGTTGGCTTTCCGTAAACAATAATCTGATCAATTTGACCAACCAGTGGACTGTTTGTAGCAAGAACAAAACGATAACCAAGGATGGAACTGGAAAGGTGTCTAACCCCTGAAGTTGGTTCAGCAAATACCGGTAAACCAAGCTCCATGATCTCATCAACATATTCGTGGGCTGTAGCACCGGCAATGACAACCGCATTCTTACTCAAAGGAAACTTTGTAAAGGTATCCCATTCTCTCCTGACCTCTTGCCTAGGTAGAGTCTTAAAAATCTCATAGGCATCAGGTTCAACATCACTCAGTGGTTCAACAAACTGAAGGTTCAGTTGAACTGGTTGACGATTGTTTATCGCTGTGTGGATGGCTCGGTCAGCAAGCACTCTTGCTTGCTGAGCTAAATCAAGTGAATCTTCTCTAGGTGCTGCAACATCAATGCATTCGATAACTGCATCACCAAAAATACCAACCTGATTGGTAGTTTGGTTTGCTCCTTTGCCTCTGAGTTCTTCAGGGCGGTCAGCTGTTAGCAGGATAAGTGGTAGCCCGGAGTGATGCGCTTCTAAAACCGCGGGATGCAAATTAGCAACAGCGGTACCAGAGGTTGTAATTACCACTTGGGCTCTACCAGTGGTTGCAGCACCAAGGGCATGAAAGCCGAGGGATCTTTCATCTACTCTCACGTGCAACTGACCAATGTCACCTTCGGCTATCTGAGCTGCGGCAATAGCCAGTGATTGCGATCTAGCGCCAGGGGCTAACCAGAACTCAACACCGTAGCTGGCTAGCTGGGCGATTAAATTAGCGGAGAAGATTTGAGCCGGGCTCGACAAGGAACTAACCGTCCCTGTTGTCTTTATCGTTTTTGAATCTGCTGCCCAAATCTCTCAGGAAGTCAGGGTCATCATCCGGAGCCTTAGGTCTAGAAAGCTTGGCACCCTGGTCCGAATCTGGATCGATTGGTCTACCGATGGTGATGTATAGGAGACCACCGATAACTGGAACAAACAAACACAATAGAACCCAGGCAAACTTAGGCAGCACCCTGACCTGTCGAGGATCAGCACTGGCTGCATAGACAGTGGTGAAGATCTGGAAGATTACAGCTGCTGCGATAAGGGCTAGTTCGATGCGGTTCATGCTTTAACTCTAACCAAAAGCCGAACATAGACTAAAGGTATGCGAAATGTCTGGCTCAAATACACCCTCTACCGTCTAGGAATGTTCCTAGGACTAACCATCCTGCTCGGATTACTAGGTGTTGTCTGGGTTATTGCTGCCATCCTGGGAGCCATGCTCTCCTTTGCCTTTTCTATTGTGTTCTTGTCTCACCTTAGAGATGAGATGAGCAGGCAGATAGCTAGCAAAAGACAGAAAACCAAAGACGAACAGGTTGAGGACGATCTAGCGAACTAGAACACCACTGCCGTTAGACCCCAGGTAAACCCAATCGCAAACAGCAAGCTGGTAAAGCTAGTTAGCTGAAGCACTCGAATCAAGTCCTTAGGTTCCTTAGCAGTATTAGCAACAATCAAGATAAAGATCACCGGCAGCAACAAAAGGTTGACTAGGAATACTGCTGGGGCCACCAACCAGATTGGAAAAACAATCACAAACGGTGCAATCAGCAGTAAATCGAATATAAACAGTGATGCTTTTCTACCAATACGTACCGAGAGTGTCTTCTTACCGCTCACCTTGTCTGTTTCAATGTCTCTCACGTTATTGATAAGCAATACTGCAACAGCAAAACAACCAGCTGCACAACCAGCAAAGATAGCGAGCGGGTTCCAGTCAAGTACCTGGATGTAATCGGTACCGATGGTTGCAACTAATCCAAAGAATAAAAAGACAACTACTTCACCTAAACCGGCATAACCATAAGGCTTCTTACCTCCGGTATAAAACCAAGCAGCTACTAAACACAGAACACCAACAGCAATAAACCACCACTGCTCTGTCATGACCGTAACGACTAGCCCAGCAACAGCAGCTAAACCAAATGAAATAAGAGCTGCAAACAACACCTGTTTTGGTTTAGCTAAACCACCACCGGTCAGTCTTGCTGGACCAACTCGATTCTTATCGGTACCGCGAATTCCATCAGAGTAATCATTGGCGTAGTTGACACCGATCTGCAGGAAGACTGCAACCACTAAAGCAAGCAGCACCAACTGAAGATTAAATAAACCAGCTGCATTAGCGGTTCCCGCTCCCATGATTACTGGAGCAATTGCCAGTGGCAAGGTGCGAAGTCTTGCTCCTCTAAGCCAAACCTTCATTACTCTCCCTCAAATAAAGTGCTAACTGCTAATAGATCTGTTTTACCGCTAACTAATCTTGGCAGTCGATCAACTCTAATAACTCTGATTGGTTTAGCAGCTAAACCTAATTGTTCAAAGACTCCCGCTGCCATGTAATCGGCAACCTCAGGTGAACCAACATAAACCAAGCCAACCCGCTGACCCCACTCAGAAGAATTCAACGCAGTTGCGGCAACCTCAACTACCCCTGGAATAGAAGCCGCAACTGCTTCCACCTGATCTAAACCAACCTTGAGTCCACCAGAGATCAAAACCCGGTCGGCTCTACCCAATACTCTCAGGAACCCATCAACTAGCTCGCCCTGGTCTGATGTATTCATAAACCCTGACTCATCAGCTACCCCGTTAGCCAGCATTGGCCCCGCAATAGCAATGGTTCCATCAGGGTTGATCCTCAGCTCTACACCAGTCAGTGCTCCACCGTCATAAACACAACCACCGCTGGTTTCCGCCATACCGTAGGTGGTAATTACATTCACCCCAGCACTTCTGAAGTATTCCAGTAGTTCAGGGCTAACCGACTGACCACCGACTAGAACAGACTTGAACTTCTTCATCTGCGATAGCAGGTAACTATCTTCCAAACAGGCTTCTCTAATTCGCATCAATTGGGTTGGCACCAGTGACACAAAACGGTCTTCAGAAGTTAACAGTGAAGCACTTCTCGAGAATGCTTCTGGTGTGAAGGAGACACCGGTATTCATAACTACCGGTTTAGTTGCAGCAAGGATAGATCGAACCAACACCATAGCCCCAGCGATGTAGTTGATTGGAAGTGAAAGTAACCACTGACCTTCACCAATAGTTAGCTTGGTGGCTTCAGCAGAAGCAATCAAAGCTTCTTTACTTAGATAAATCTTTTTAGGACTACCGGTCGAACCACTGCTTTCAATAATCAATGCAGTGTTCGAAGAAGTTGCAGGTAGTTCAGTTACCTCAGGTTTAACACCGTTTACTTCACGCTCAGAAATAAAAACAGTTAGTTCACCTTTTAGTGCTAACTCAAGTTTTTCTAAAGCAAGAACAACATCGTTAGCCGGAACTATTACAACTTCAGTCATGTTTAGAAGTGCCAAGGAAATGAAGACCAGTCTGGTTTTCTCTTTTCCAAGAAAGCTTCCTTCCCTTCAACTGCTTCATCAGTGCCGTAGGCAAGTCTGGTTGCTTCGCCAGCAAACAACTGCTGACCAACTAGACCGTCGTCAACCATGTTCATTGCGTATTTCAACATGCGAATAGATTGCGGTGACTTAGAAAGAATCTCGGTTGCCCAGGCAACTCCTTCTTTCTCCAGATCAGCGTGAGCAACAACCTTGTTGACAACGCCCATCTCGTGAGCTCGCTGAGCTGAATACTCTTCACCGAGGAAGAATATTTCACGAGCAAACTTTTGACCAACCTGTTTAGCCAGGTAGGCCGAACCATACCCAGCATCAAAAGAACCAACAGCTGCATCTGTTTGCTTGAATCTTGCATGCTCTCTCGATGCAATCGAAAGGTCAGCAATAACGTTTAGTGAGTGACCACCGCCGGCAGCCCAACCTGAAACCAAAGCAATAACAACTTTAGGCATGAACCTAATAAGTCTTTGAACTTCGAGAATGTGAAGACGACCTGAAGATGTTCCATCTCCATACTCATAACCATCGCGACCACGCACGTTCTGGTCTCCTCCAGATGAGAAAGCCCAACCACCGTCTTTAGAAGAAGGACCATTACCGGTTAGTAAAACAACACCAACAGTTGAATCAGATCCAGCGTGAGTGAGCACCTTGATTAGCTCATCAACGGTCTGTGGTCTAAAAGCGTTTCTAACTTCTGCTCTGTCAAAGGCAACTCTGACCATCCCTAGGGACTTGTGCTTGTGATAGGTGATGTCACTCAGGTCAGTAAAGCCTGGTACTTCAGCCCAAATAGCAGTATCAAAGAGCTCAGAAACGTTGTTTGCCATACTCCTAGACTAACAATGTGGAGATAACCCCAGAAATCAAAGAACAGGTCCTAGCTTCAGCCAGGGTCCTGTCTATCCCTATGCGGATCAAGTTCCGTGGGGTTACCACTAGAGAAGTACTGATATTTGAAGGACCTTACGGCTGGGCCGAATGGTCACCATTCCCTGAATACCCAGACGAAGAAGCAGCTGTCTGGCTAAAGGCAGCAATTGAGTTTGCCTATACCGACTTCCAACCAAAGGCTAAAACAGTCAAAGTTAATGCAACTTTGCCTGCAGTAGATAACGTCAAAGAAGTTCTAGAGCCTTTCGGCAAGTTTGAAGTAGTAAAGATCAAGGTAGCCGAAAAAGGTCAAACCCTTGAAGATGACTTTAGAAGAATCAATAAGGTATTAGAGCTCTACCCTGAGACCAGAATCAGACTGGACGCTAACGGTGCATTTGATATAGAAACAGCAATAAAGCTCTCTGAATACTTACTGAAGAACAACATCAACCTGGAATACCTAGAACAACCTGTAGCAACCATCGCCGAGATGGCTGAACTAAAACTGAAACTAAAACAACTAGGTGACATCAAAATAGCCGCCGATGAATCCGTTAGAAAAGTAAGTGATCCTCTAGCAGTAGCCCAAGCAAACGCAGCAGACATACTTGTCCTAAAAGCAGCACCCCTAGGCGGCATAACCAACGCAATAGCAATAGCTAAAGAAGCAGGCCTACCAGTTGTAGTTTCCAGTGCCCTAGAAACCTCTATAGGTCTCTCAATGGGTGCATTCCTAGCAGCGGAACTGAAGTCACCTTATGCTTCGGGGCTAGGAACAGCAGCACTTTTGGCTGAGGATGTTACAGACAAACCATTGATACCCATTGATGGAGAAATAGAAGTAACACACCCATCTCTCAACTCCGCAAAACTATTTTTGTTGAGCGGCGATGAAACAACAATTCAACGGTGGATAAGTCGTCTTACGCGAGCGTTTAAGTTGATCTAGGAGTGCTTCCTCCAACGAAGGGGGCACAGACGACAGGCCAGTTATCGCGAGAAAGATTTGGTTTGCATCAACCCAAATAAGTTATCTTTGTTTTCTCGAGAATAAAGTTGTAAATAAAAGCTTCCAGAAGCCTAAATAGCCAACAAAGAGAAAAATAGATAGCGGAATCCAAATTAAAGCAAAAATAGTTGCGTTAGGAATGTATAAATCGTAGGAGGTGGTCGGAATAACACTTAATCTAACGAATATTCCTAGTAGACCTCCGATTACACAGACAAGAGGTAAATAGAAAAATTTACCCTTAGAAAATCGTTCCCGAGCATCTTTGTCTGATAGACAGTTCAAAGTGAATCTAAACAGTTGCCCGACAATGCAGGTGCCGATGATCAGTAGGTTCACCAAGATGTCCTTGGTCTGCAAGCTCCAATCCATATGGCTAGACCGAGTCGAAGTTAGTTTCAGCCCCCAATCAGCAGATAGATTAACCAGCGACCAAGCTACAAGAATGCACATCATGGATTCGATGAGGAACGACAAGATCGCTTTTGCAGTCACCCTAGATTCAGTTCCAGAGATTTCTGGCTGACCCCCTCTTAACAACATTGCCGATATTGAAACTTTCACCAGGAGAGGATTTGGCACAGGTATTCTGAGAGACATAAATATCAGCCTAGCTACCGACTCCAACTAAGTTGGGATTGAAAATAGAATCAGGAAAATTCTGAGCTCTAGATTCTAGCTTTTTGTTTTGATACGTATTTCTATGGCCGGAAAAAGTATTACTGCAAAAAGAGTCCAGACCAGCATGAACTCAAAACTGTCGGTAATAAAAAGCGGGTAATCCGGAGGATTTAGCTGGGCATGTCGAAGAAAGGCTGACCCAATCACTACCAGTAGCAAAACAACTAGAGTGTAGAAACCCCAGCCAGCTCTGGCTTTCAGTTTTTCCTGTCCGATGTACATAAATGTAGTCTTAACTCCTAATGTAAGAATTATCGAAAGATAACAAAGTACATTGAAAATCAGGTCGGAACCCTGCAATTGCCAGTCCGAGTGTGAGTAGGTAACCCAGCCGCCTGCTCTCACGAGATGGTAATCCGCAGCCTGATTAGCCCAAACCCAGCCCAATGAGACGGCTACTAGCGCCTGCAAAACGAGTGAAAAACAGGATGAGTAAATATCCGAACCTTTCCAGGCCCACGGAGACTGAGAGCTGCGCAGGAATGCTAATTTCCGTAAAACGAGAAAAGCGAATCTATTTACTCTTGTTATTTTCATGTATTTCGAATTCCTCTAAACAAAACAACTATTCAACCCCAAAAATACACCCGGCCAAAGACAAACCTGTCACCAAACGGTGACAGGTCAGTAACTTTTGGTCAGCTGGTTTATAGACCTGAGTAAACGTGCAATCCTTTGAAGAATAGGTTCACGATGGTGAAGTTGAAGAGGATTGCGGTGAAGCCGATCAGGGTTAGCCAGGCTGCTTTCTTACCTTCCCAACCACGGGTAGTGGTGGCGTGAAGGTAAGCAGCGTAGATGGTCCAGATAATGAATGTCCAAACTTCTTTGGTATCCCAGCCCCAGAATCTGTGCCAAGCCTTATCTGCCCAGATAGCGCCGGCTATCAGGGTGAAGGACCAGAGAATGAAGCCGATGATGTTGAACTGGTAAGAGAGTTTCTGGAGTTTCTCTACGGTTGGGAAGACTTTGAGCAGTTTGCTCTTACTTTTACCTGACTTAGCGATCAGGATGGCAGCTAACGCTGCTGCAATCATGAAGAATGCTGTTGCCAAGATGGCAACAGATACGTGGATGACCAGCCAGTAGTCCTGCAGGGCTGGCATAAGGGATTCAACCTGAACATAGAAGAGTGTGTTGGCTGAACCAATGATTAGAACCACAAAACCTGAGACGAAGGTTGCAATGAATTTGATGTCTTTGAAGAAGGTTGCAACTAGGTAGATAAATGTAACTATGAAGGAACCGGTGATGCTGAATTCATACATATTCGCCCAAGGAACACGGTGAGCTGCGATACCTCTGGTTAGAACACCCACGAACTGAACTAGAACTGCTAGGCCCATAACGCCAAGCCCGATCTTCTCGACAAGGTTGGCAGCCTTATCGTTCTTACCAGCACTTACCTTCTGAGTAAGGCTCCAAGCTAAAAGCAGGAATGAAACAACATAGATGGTAAGTGCTCCCAGGACTAGAAGTCTGGAAAGAGTGGCTAGTTCTTGGTTTAGTTCAACTACTTCAGTCATTTCTTCTTTTTCTTCTTGAGTGCTTTAGTTACTTCACTAACAATCTTGCCGAGTGCTTCATCCTTAGATTTAGCTAGGGCCGCTACTTCAACCGTAGTTGCTGTTTTCATCACCCAAATACGCCTTCTCGGGATGATCAACATCAGCACAAGACCAAACAGGGTGGTTATGGCAAATAGGAGAACAAATAGTTCTGCTGGGTTATAGGTGACATCAAGAGATGCGAATCTCTTGATACCGCGGAACTCAACAGTTCCGAGGTTCTCCGGCAATGTTTTAGTTTCACCTACAGTCAGTTTGATAGCTTTAATCCCACTCTTACCACCAGCTACCTGCTTCATACCGTGGGTGTTTAGATCAAACACGTTGGTGTTCATGCCGCTTTCCAAACCAAGTGAACCAACAAAAACATTCATGCTGAGCATCGGGTTCCAGGTGTATGGGTGGGTTGAGGTAA
>JAURJV010000036.1 GCA_030832065.1 Rhodoluna sp.
AGAGCAACCTCTCTATTATGCCAGAGGGCACCAGTTAGAGCCAGCCCTCTTATCAGGCAAAGACTCTAAGCGCTTTGGGTGCGATAACGCATGTCACCGGTGATTCACCCACGTGCTCGCCGTCTGAATAGGCAGGCATACCAGGCGAGTGCAGGGTTACTTCCTTGGCTCGGATGATCTCAACTGCAGGGTGGGTTACGTGTTTACCCTCATATACAGTCGGGAAGAGTTTGATCAATTCCAGCCGGCTAATCGAGTTGAGAATAAAGAGGTCCAGTGAGCCATCATCAACTGAGGCTTCCGGAGTGATGTAGAGGCCACCTCCGTAACTTGGGCTATTGGCAACTGTGCAGAGGTTTGCTTCAAAGATTCGCTCTTTGCCATCAATTACCGCTCTATAAGAAATTGGTTTGAAGGCTGCCAACTCCCGATACATCGCCAATCGATATTTGATAGGTCCGGTAATCCAAGACCAGGTGTTGGCTCTTTTATTGACCAGTGCGTCAAAACCTGCACTCACAGCCCCAAAGGAATAGAACTTCTTGGAATCAGAATTTGATTCAATCAGGTCAACCAACCTAGTTTTATTTAAACTGTCAACCACATGCTTAACTCCAGCAACAACATCGAGGACCGGAAGTTTTAGGGCACGAGCTGAGTCGTTGCCAGTGCCAGCAGAAATTAACCCGACCGGGATATCTGTTTTAGCTGCAGCGTTTACGGCTAGGTGAAACATTCCGTCTCCCCCGACAACAATCAAACCGCTAATGGTTTTATCTTTGATGGCTTTATTTGCATTGTTACTAGCAGCGATAAAGTTATCCGCTGATAGATCTACCAAATCAATTCCGTGCTTAGAAAATTCCTTTTTTGCCGCCTCGCCGTCGGCCTTCCCGCGTCCCTTACCCGAAGTCGGATTTATTACTATTCCTAAAGGCCCCATAATCACTTTCTAAGTGTTTGAGCATTGATAGCAACTATCAGCGTTGATAGTGACATCAATACGGCTCCTAACGCAGGAGTCAAAACTAAACCTAGTGGCATGAATAACCCAGCAGCCAACGGTATTGCCAGAATGTTATAACCAGCTGCCCACCATAGGTTCTGCAGCGATTTCGCTCTAACTCGCCTACTTAGCTTGACTGCTCTAACCACAGCACCGGGATCGTCGCTGATTAGAACAATGCCAGCCGACTCGATGGCGACGTTAGTACCGGCACCAATTGCGAAACTGACGTCGGCTTGGGCTAGCGCTGGAGCATCGTTTACCCCGTCGCCGACAAAACCAATCACTGCGCCTTCACTTTGCAAGTCTTTGATAATTGACGCCTTTTGCCAAGGAAGTGCCTCAGCAAATACCTCGGTGACGTTGAGTTCTTTAGCCACGTGGTCAGCTACCCCCCTGGCGTCACCGGTTAGCATTCCGACTCGAATCCGAGCAGTCTGCAACTGATAAACCGCTTCTGCTGCTGTTGGTCGAATCACATCGCCAAGTTTGATGAGTGCTTCGAGCACATCGTCAATTACTATGCAAACCACAGTGCTACCTGAATTTGTCGCCTGATCGGCCCAAACCAGGTCCACTACTTCCATGCGAATGTTTCGCTCAACCAACAGCGCTGGCGAACCAATCAGCACTTTGGTTTTACCAACCGAAGCCGAAACACCTTTACCAGCTAGAGCCTCAAAGTCTTTAGCTTTACCAAACTTAATGTTTCTCCGATTGGCTGCCTCGACTATCGCTTTAGCAATTGAGTGTTCGCTGCCAAACTCAACTGCTGCGGCTAGCGCCAAAGCTTTATCCTCATCCTTCAAACTTCCCTTGTTAGCTAACCGAATGGCGGTTACCCCACGCTTACCTTCTGTGAGTGTCCCAGTTTTATCAAATAGCACCGCGTGTAATTTGGCCGCCTGTTCAAACATCTGCCGGTTGCGAATCAGCAGTCCAGATGTAGCAGCTTTAGCGGTGGTAATTGAAGTTACTAGCGGAATAGCCAGCCCAAGAGCATGTGGGCAGGCAATCACAAGTACTGTGACAATCCGTTCCAAGACAAAGTCAGCAGACTGGGTTCCATTTATCATCCAGAATGCTGCCGTAAAGACCGCGGAAACCAATGCAATGTAGAACAGCCATCCAGCTGCTCTGTCGGCTAACCGCTGGGTCTTTGACTTAGATTTCTGAGCTTCCTCGACTAATTTCAAAATCTGCGAGAAGGCGGTGTTAGTACCGGTACCGGTGGCCTGAATAATTAGGGAACCAAGTTTCAAGTCAGAATCAGCCGAGTTTACTGTTCCAGCGAATACGGTTGATCCGTCTTCCTTATCAACCAGTGCCGCTTCACCGGTGAGCATCGATTCGTTTACCTTGGCATTGCCTGAAACAACAATTCCGTCCACCGGAATGATCGATCCCGGCGAAACAAGAATTTCATCGCCAACCTGTATTTGACTTACTGGGACATTCTGCTGTGATTTTGAAGTCAACAGCACCGCAGTGTCAGGTAGCAGACTCTTTAGTTGACCCAGTGCATTCGAGGCTCCCATTACTGCAGACATCTCAATCCAGTGGCCAACCAGCATGATGGTGATCAGCGTTGCCAGTTCCCACCAGAAGTCCATGTGTCCAAACTGGAAACCAAATAACTCCGCAATGGTTAGAAACAGTGAGTAAGCGAAAGAAACCACCAGAGCCATGGCAATCAGAGCCATCATTCCTGGTTGCTTGGCTTTTATTTCCTGCCAACCCGTAGTTAGGAAGACTCTGCCGGAAAGAAAGAACAAAACAGTTCCAGCAAGAGCTGGAATGTAGTTTGAGAAAGGGAAACTCAGCGCCTGGTAACCCAAAAGCATTTGAACTGTGTGCGAGAAGTAGACCGCTGGAACTGTAAGTAAGGAAGCAACCAGAACCTGTTTCTTGAACATGTTGGGGTCATGGTGTGAGTGGTCATGACCTGAGTGGTCATGGCCAGCGTGAGCGTGTCCATCAGGGTGCTGGTGTTCTCCGCCAGTAGCACAGCACTCGTGACCAACCTGAGTTTGCGCCATCAGGTGATGCTTTTGATCACATTTGCATTCATTGGGTGGACAGTGACATTCGCCACCTGGGTTGTGACCACAAACACACTTAGGGTCTCTCTTGGAGTTGTGTGCTGTGCACTCATGTCCATCTTGATGCTTCATAAACTTCTCTCTTATTCCCCATAACTAGTATGCCACTTGTATTCTCAAACTATGAAAATAACTAAGCAGGGGCATGCCTGTCTCATATTTGAGCAGGACGGCAAGACGCTGGTTCTAGACCCAGGGGCATACTCAGAGCCGCAGGACAACCTGCACGATGTTCTCGCAATAGTGATAACCCACGCCCACGACGACCATTGCTTTGAGGCTCAGCTGGATCGAATTCTAGCCAAAAGCCCAGAAGCCATGATTTTCTGTCCACCCGATGTGGCCGAGAGATTAGGAAATTACAAGACAACAGTCATCTATCACGGCGATCACTATCCGGTTGACCCTTTCACAATTGAAGCTTTCGGTGACCTACATGCTGAAATACACCCGAGCATTCCGGTCATTCAAAACCGCGGAGTGCTAATTAACAATTTGCTCTACTATCCAGGCGACAGCTTTACCCTTCCTGACCGCCCAGTTGAAATGTTGGCCGTGCCCACTAGCGCCCCTTGGTTGAAGATGGCTGAAGTTATGGATTTCGTTACCGAAGTTGATCACAATCAGTCGATGCCAACCCATAATGCACTGCTCAGCGAGTTTGGCCAAAACCTCAACAATGGCAGAGTAAAAGCAATCACAGAAAGCAAGGGTGGCAAGTTCACCTACCTGCTGCCTGGCGAATCTATCGAGATTTAGCCGCCAGCTCCGCTAGCTCTGCTTTTTTGGCAGCGATAAGTGTTTTCAATGTCTTATCGGTGACTTTCTCATCCCAACCGAATCTGATCGCGGACTTATCCAAGTCCCCCTGGCTTAGCTCTTTCTCAACCTGCTTACCCAGCCTGCCACTGAGCAGATAAATGGAGTAAAAGTTCTTCCAAGCCGCGAAAGCCAAGAAGTTCTTTCCGCCAACTCGAACAGTTGGTAGCTGGTAACTGATAATCAACTCTGGTTCAGCCTTAGCCAGCTTGACCAGCCGGTTCCTCAGATCCAGCAGAACTTTCGCTTGACTAGGGTCAAGCAATTCAAAATACAGCTCTGCTTCGTGGCGTTCAAGTTTTCGCATTCCCCCATTAAAGCAAAACAGCCAGGTAAAAACCTGACTGTCAGAGCTGGGATACCAGGACTCGAACCTAGAACAAATGAACCAGAATCACTCGTGTTGCCAATTACACCATATCCCAATTGAGCCTTATGGCTCGATTTCCCATTCTATCTTGGGCTAAACAGTAGCCGCAAACGATTTGAGCCTAGCTATGGTTTGCTCTCTACCTAGAATCTCCATGGATTCGAATAACGGCGGGGAAATACGTTTACCTGAAATACCTGTTCGCAGTGGCCCGAAAGCGTTCCTAGGCTTCTGCCCCATCTGTTCAATCAGCTTCTCATTCAGCAGTGTCTGAATCTTCTCAGTCCTGAATTCAGCTTCATCAATAGCCTCAAGAACCTCTAAGGCCGCAGCAACAATCTCTTTGCTATCTGCAGGTAAGCCAGCCTTAGCGTCCTCTTCAATGACAATGTCTTTAGAGTCAGCAAACAGGAAGCCAAGCATCGGAACAGCTTCACTTAGAACAACAATTCTCTCCTGGATCAGAGGTGCGGACTTAGCCAAAATATCTAACTCTTCAGCTGTTGGTGTTTTACTGATAACCCCAGCACTCTGTAGATAAGGGATGATTCGGTTGGCAAAGTTCTCAGCCGTTAGCAGACGAATGTGGCTAGCGTTAATCGCATCAGCTTTCTTCTGATCAAACCTGGCTGGGTTTGGATTTACGTTCGCAACATCAAATGCTGCGACCATCTCTTCTAGGCTAAATACATCGCGGTCAGCACTGATGCTCCAACCAAGCAGTGCCAGGTAGTTCAATAGACCTTCAGGAATGAATCCGCGGTCACGGTGGTGGAAAAGGTTTGACTCCGGGTCACGCTTGGAAAGTTTCTTGTTACCTTCACCCATAACAAATGGCAAGTGACCAAACTGTGGGATGAACTTGGTAATACCTGCTTCAAACATTGCGTTGTATAGGGCAATCTGTCGCGGGGTTGACGACAATAGATCTTCACCTCTGAGCACGTGGGTTACCCCCATCAAAGCATCATCGACTGGGTTCACCAAAGTATATAGAGGTTGACCATTAGGTCTAACTACGACGAAGTCTGGGAAAGAACCAGCCGGGAAGGTAATCTCTCCTCGAACTAGGTCGGTAAAAGTAATGTCAACATCAGGAACCCGAACCCGAAGAGCTGGGGTTCTTCCCTCTGCCCTGTATGCAGCCTTCTGCTCCTCGGTTAGCTTTCTCTCTGAGTTGTCATAACCTAGCTGAACTGCACGACCGTTGGCTTTATTGCGAGCATCAATCTCTTCACCGGTGAGATAACTCTCATAGACGTGTCCTGAAGCCTTCAGTTTCTCAATAATTTCTAGATAGATTTCTGTGCGCTGAGACTGGCGGTAAGGCTCATTAGGCCCGCCAACATTCACACCCTCATCCCAGTTCAAGCCCAACCAGCCCAAACCATCAAGGATCATCTCGAATGATTCTTCACTGTCTCTTTCAACATCAGTGTCTTCAATTCTGAAGATGAAAGTTCCACCGGTGTGACGAGCGTACGCCCAGTTGAACAGAGCGGTTCTGACGAGTCCCACATGTGGGGTTCCGGTAGGTGAAGGACAGAAACGAACTCGGATGTCTTTACCGGTAGCGGTAGTGAATGGAGCTGTAATTTGATTGGACATAACCTTATAAGTCTAAGCGACCGGGTTAGTCAGCACTCCGATGCCTTCGATGCTAATTTCAACTGACTGACCGGACTCAATCGGGCCGATACCAGCAGGTGTTCCAGTGAGGATGATATCTCCTGGTAGCAAAGTCATTGCTTGAGAAACATGCTGAATGATCTTGGGAATCTTATGAATCAACAGGTCAATCGATGCGTGCTGACGCAGGTCACCATCAACGCTGGTTTCTAAAATCTGACCGTCTGGCACGAACTCAGTTTCAATCCAAGGACCTAGTGGGCAGAAGGTGTCAAAGCTCTTAGCTCTGGTCCACTGAACATCTTTGTTTTGAATGTCTCTAGCTGTTACATCGTTAGCTATGGTGTAGCCCCAGATGAAATCTTCTGCTTTATCTTCTGAGACATCTTTAGCTAGTTGACCGATAACAATTGCTAATTCACCTTCGTGATCAACTCTTTCTGAGATTGCTGGCAGGACGATAGCTTCATTCGGTCCAATAACCGAGGTGGTTGGTTTTAGAAATATCAGTGGCTCTGGTGGAAGCTCACCACCCATCTCAGCTGCATGATCTGCGTAGTTCTTACCGATGCAAACAATCTTTGAGGTTGGCAGAATCGGTGGCAGCAGTTGAATGTCTTTCAGCGGGAGTCTCTCGCCAGTAGTTTCATAGCCTTGGAACAGTGGATGACCACGGAAAATCACAACCTCAGGTCCATCGACTAGACCCCAGGCTAGGCGATCACCGATAGCAAACTTAGCGATTCTCATTACATCAACTTCACTAGCCAGTTGTGGCGGTCAGCTACTCGACCAAACTGAATGCCAAGAAGTTCCTCACGAATACTCATGGTTAACTCCCCAGGTTCAGGGTTTTCTTTACCGATAACTTCGTTCTTGCTCTTGAACTGACCGACTGGCGTAATGACCGCTGCCGTACCACAGGCAAACACTTCACTGATTTCACCTGAGTTATAGCCATCGCGAAGTTCTGCCAAAGAAACTTGACGCTCCTCAACTTTGATTCCCCGGTCCCGAATTAGCTGAATTATTGAGTCTCTGGTGATTCCACGCAGAATGGTTCCATCTAGTTCCGGAGTAACTACGTGACCATCCTTATAGACCAGGAAGATGTTCATGCCACCTAACTCTTCTAAGTAGGTGTGTGTTTCGGCATCCAGGAAGAGCACCTGTGAACAACCGTTAGCCTTACCTTCGGTCTGGGCGAGCAGTGAGGCAGCATAGTTTCCACCAGTTTTCGCTTCACCGGTTCCATACTTACCTGCTCGAGCTGAGTCTAAAGATATCCAGATCTGGACTGGCTTTAGCCCTGATGGGAAATAGGAGCCGACTGGGCTAGCAATTACTCGAAACTCATAGAAGTTAGCTGCACGAACACCGAGGAAGCTCTCCATAGCAATCTCGAAAGGACGGAAGTAAAGAGTTCTTTCGCCTTCAGGATCGGGTACCCACTCGTGATCGACTAAAACTAGTTGACGAAGGCTCTCTAGGAAAAGTTCGGTTGGCAGTTCTGGAAGTGCAAGTCGGTGCGCCGACTTCTGCATGCGCATGGCGTTTTGTTCAGCTCGAAAAGTATAGATAGAGCCGTTAGCGTGACGGTAAGCCTTGATGCCCTCAAAGACTTCTTGGCCGTAGTGAAAAACAGCACTGGCTGGGTCCATCATGATTGGACCATACGCTTCAACTCTTGGACTGTGCCAACCGAGTTCACTCGAGTACTCGATGATTACTTGGTGATCGGTGAACTTAGCTCCGAAGACGGGCTTTTCGAGAATCGCCTCACGTTGTTCGCGAGTTGCTGGGTGGTCAGATTTTATAACCTTGAACTCAACCGATTTGGTCATCGATAACTGCCTTAGCTTAGGTGGACCTAAATTCCGTCCAAGACAACTTTACTTGCTATGCCGAGACTCTTCTGGCTAATAGCACCAGCGTCACCGAGGGTTTCAGGCCTTCCCTGGTTTGGATTTGCCCTTCACGATTAGTTAGTTCAAGAATCTCCATGCCTGTTCCAGAAAGGGCTGTCTCAATGTCAGCGAAATTAGGCTTGTCTTTTGGCCCATTGAATTCAGCGGCATTTTCGCCAGAATGCCAAACCCCAAATAGGTGGCCCTCCTGGTTTATGACTGAAGCTAGATTTCTAATCGACTTAGTAAGCTCCCCCATCGGAATATGCAGGTAGGCGATAACTCCGAGATCGACTGTGCCTAACGCTGGTTTGAATTCAGTTCCGTCTTGGCAAGTTGCAATCGCGTTGTTTGAAACATTCTCTTCTTCAGCCCACTTTAAGAACTTATCCAGAGCAACTTGAGAGAAGTCGATGTTCTCAACTTGCCAACCAGATTTAGCTAACCAGATGGAATTGCGCCCCTCGCCACCGGCAAGGTCTATCGCTGTTTTACCTTTGAGATCTTGGCAATACTCAACTACAAAGCGGTTAGGGGTTTTGGTGTAGATGTATTCCTCAGTTGAATACTTTTTGTCCCATTCCTGTGAACCCACTACGGTGTGACACCCAGCGGAAGGATTCGTTTGGCGTTTTCAAAATCTCCGATGTTTGTCACATCAAAATAACCACGATCAAATAAGTCTTCGCATGCCTGGGCAACTTCATCCTCGGTGGTGCCGTAGATAAGGTACTTACCGCTCTTAATAAACTCGGTCGACTTAGCTACGAAGTCAGCTGGGCTGTAAGTAATGTTTACCGCACCGACAATGTGGCTTTCGGCATAATCTTCTGCGGAACGAGTGTCAATTATGGCGGTAACTCCGGTAACATCCATCTTTACGCCGTTGCAAGCAGTCAAGCCTGCGACTAGGGTCATGGCCAGAACTACTGTGAATAGAGTCTTTAACTTAGTCATAACTTTCCTCCGATTGGGCTTACCTAGTACAACTTTACCGAAACAGATTCTCACAGGGAAACATCCATGACTAATACAGATTGCTATTCCAGTGCTGGCCACGGCAAAATTTAGGGTTGTCGCTGGGTTCGAATTAAGCTTCGAACGTTCAAGCTAGGCCAAGTTCAGGTGAATTGCCTTCAAAACATCTGCTTTGATAGCAACTCTTACTTCTTCTAATACTGCTGGCGGCACTGGTGAATCCACAGTGATCACTGATAGCGCTTTCCCACCTTTAGAGTTTCTGGCTATCTGCATAGCGGCAATATTTATGTTGTTTTCAGCAAAGGCTTTACCGTAAATTGCTACGACGCCTGGTCGATCGGCATATATCAGCAGCACTAAATCTTCAGCCATAGCGAGGTCAACGTCGTATCCATTTATATTCACTATCTTCTGAATAAGCTTGGGGCCAATTACAGTTCCAGAGACTGAGTGTGAGCTCCCATCGGTCAAGGTTGCCCTGATGGTTGTCACATTGCGATACTCATCGCTTCTCGGGTCAACTGCGAGTTTTACTTCTACTCCTCTGGTTGAGGCAAGGACAGGAGCGTTCACGTAACTAACCTGTTCTTCCACGGCATTCTGATAAAAACCTTTTAGCCCAGCCAGTTTGAGAACTGTTACATCGTGAGCAGCAATTTCTCCCCTGACTTCAAAGTCAATCGAAGTCACATGCCCCCCGGTGATACCGAAGAGCAACTGTCCCATGTTTTCCATGAGCTCAATGCCGGGTTTGACTGAAGAGTCAATGACACCTCCAGCAACGTTTACCGCATCTGGAACCAAATCACCGGCTAGGGCTAGACGAACACTTTTTGCGACCGAGATACCAGCTTTTTCTTGAGCTTCGTCCGTTGATGCCCCGAGGTGTGGGGTTAGGACTATGTTGTCCAAATCCAAAAGCGGTGAACCGGTTGGCGGTTCACTAACGTAAACATCCAACGCTGCTCCAGCAATACGTTTGGCTTTCAAAGCATCATATAGAGCTGCTTCATCTATGATTCCACCTCGAGAAGCATTTACTATTCTCAGATTCGCTTTGGCTAAATCAAATTCTTTCGAGCCAATTAAACCAGTGGTTTCAGGTGTCTTAGGAATATGAATGGTGATGAAATCAGATCGTTTCATTAAGTCTTCTAGCGCAACTAATTCGACTCCCAGTTGATCTGCTCTAGCCGAAGTGACATATGGGTCGTAACCAATGAGCTTGGCTTCAAAACCTGCAAGTCGCTGAGCCACCAGTGCCCCGATGCGACCCAGTCCAACAATGCCAACTGTCTTCTCATAAAGCTCAGCGCCGGTAAATTTGGCGCGCTGCCACTTACCCGCTTTGGTAGAAGCATCAGCATCGGGTATGTGGCGGGCAGAGGAAAGCAACAGTCCAATTGCGAGTTCAGCTGCCGAGGTGATATTTGAAGTTGGTGCGTTTACTACCATTACTCCAGCGCTGGTGGCAGCTTTGATGTCTACGTTGTCTAACCCCACGCCAGCTCTAGCAATAACTTTCAGGTTGGGAGCAGAAGCTATAACTTCAGCGTCAACTTGAGTAGCTGATCTAACCAAAATGGCACTCGCCGTCTTTACCGCAGCCAGGAGGCTCTCACGATTAGTTCCATCTACGGTTACGATCTCAAAATCAGGACCCAGTGCGGCAACCGTTGCTGGAGATAGCTCTTCAGCAATGAGAACAATTGGTTTAGCCAAGGGGTTTCCTAAGAGTGGGGATGTCGCTTCTTCAGCGAAGCGTAGAACAATCCTACCTAGCCTGTCTTAGTCTTGGATTGTGTTCGAACGAGTCTTCTATGCGGCTATCTCCAGTGATGGTTACCTTTCAGGTCCAGATGGGGATATGTCTTGGGCAACCAAGTATCTAGCTGATGGCGAGGACTACGGCTACGTCGGCCTGGTTGGCTCATCCTCAGCGATTCTGATGGGTCGAGCTACTTTCGACTTTGAAATCGAAGCGGGGGTATCCGGACCCAGGCCTCTTCCCACCTACGTTCTAACTCACATTCCAGAACTTTATGAAACAGTCTTAGAGGAAAACATCTACTTCGTCGGTGGCAACATCAAAGAGGTGATCGACATGATTGCCGACAATCACCCCGGTCAACTCTTTGTCATGGGTGGTGCTGAAGTGATTAGACAACTGCTTGAAGAAAACCTGATTGACACCATGCGGTTATTTGTTTGCCCAGAGGAGTTGGGTTCCGGAACTCAGGCATTTGTTGACGACACCGCATACAACAACTTCACCCTGATTGACGAAAAAGAGTACCCTTCGGGAATCATCGAAGAGGTTTACAAAAGAGTAAACCTTATTTAGTCCAGCCAAACATTTTTCTCAACGCAACCCCGACTGCTTCCACCGGATGCCTAGCTCCCTTTTCCCTAAGTGCTAAGAACTCTGGAGCGCCAGCATCTTGATCAGCTATAAAGCGCTTAGCGAAATTACCATTTTGGATATCGGCTAAAACAGCCTTCATCTGCTCTTTTACTTCAGGGCCAATCACTCTAGGTCCGGAAACATAGTCACCATATTCAGCAGTGTCAGAAATTTCTTTACGCTCCATAGCAATTCCCCGCGTATGCATCAGATCGACCACAAGCTTTAGTTCGTGGAGGACTTCAAAGTAAGCCACCTCCGGTTGGTAACCTGCCTCCACCAATGTTTCAAAACCATACTGAACTAATTGGTTAGCACCACCGCAGAGCACAGCCTGTTCGCCAAATAAGTCAGTCTCTGTCTCTTCCTTAAAAGTTGTTCGCAAAACACCGATCCTGGTGCCACCGATTGCTTTGGAGTAGGAAAGGGCCAGCGGCCAAGCACCACCGGTTGAATCCTGATGAATTGCAATTAAGTTAGCAACTCCCCTACCGTTTGAGAATTCGCTGCGAACGACATTGCCTGGACCCTTCGGGGCAACCAGAAATACGTCGATGTCAGTGGGGGCTTCAATCAATCCAAAACGAATGGCAAAACCGTGACCGAAGGCAATTGCTTTACCCGAGCTCAGGTTTGGTGCAATTTCATTTTTGTAGATATCGCGCTGCTTGGTGTCAGGGGCAAGAATCATGACTAGGTCAGCCCACCTGGTTGCCTCGGCAACGCTCATCACCTTTAGACCTGCTTCAGCTACTTTCGATCTGGTTTCCGATTCGGCAGGCAGCGCCACCGCAACATCCACGCCCGAGTCCTTGAGGTTTAGAGCATGGGCGTGACCCTGGGAGCCAAAGCCAACCACCGCGACCTTCTTAGCTTGAATCAGGCTCAGGTCAGCATCTTGGTCAAAAAAGAATTCAGCCACGGTTATCTCCTATAGGGCTTGGTTGCTACAAGTTTAAAGTGGTTTAGCCTTATAAGTGATGAAAGCCCAAGAACTAGATAAACAGAGCCTGGAGCGCTATACCAGGGCTGCCGTGGCATCCAGCCGAGAAGTGATCCGCTCCTACTCAACTTCATTCGGGCTAGCCACAGCCCTACTTGCTCAACCAATTAGATCTCAGGTTCAAAACATTTATGCACTGGTCAGAGTGGCCGATGAGATTGTTGACGGCGCAGCAGCCGGAGCTCTTGGGCCAAACAGCTCACTGCAGTCTGGCAGCGAACTGAACAAACTTGAAGCTGAAACCTATAAAGCCATGGAAAGTGGCTTCAGCACCAATCTGGTTGTCCATGCCTTTGCTCATACCGCCAGAGAAACAGGTATTAAGCGTGAAATAGTTGAACCCTTCTACTATTCAATGCGTCAGGACCTGCACCAAACCAAACATGACCAAAAGTCCTTTGAGAAGTATGTATACGGTTCCGCAGAAGTTATCGGCTTGATGTGTTTGCAGACTTTCATTCAGGGTAGGAACTATTCGCCAAGTGAATTGGAAACCCTACGCAAAGGAGCTCAAGCTCTGGGTGCTGCCTTCCAAAAAGTAAACTTTCTGCGAGATCTCTCTGCCGACTTTGAACAGCTCGGTAGAAGCTACTTTCCCCAGGTTAATGTTGAAACCTTTGACGAGACAACCAAGGACCGGCTTGTCGCCGACATCAATCAAGACTTAGCCGCCTCGGCTAGAACACTCACCCTGCTTTCTAAGTCTTCCCGCCGAGCTGTAGTTGCCGCCCAACTGCTCTTTACTGCACTGAATGACAAGATCGCCAAGACTCCAGCCGATGAACTCATCCGAGCCCGAATTCGGGTTAACGATTTCCAGAAATTCCTAATTCTCTTCAAAGCATGGATCGGAGTAATCCCTAGATGAAAAAAGCAATAGTTATCGGTGGAGGTATCGGTGGCCTAGCCACCGCAGCCCTACTGGCTAAAGCCGGCATGAAAGTTGAGCTGTTTGAGGCTCGTGAAAAAGTTGGTGGTCGCGCCTACATCTGGGAGAAAGATGGCTTCACCTTCGACATGGGTCCATCCTGGTATCTGATGCCAGATGCTTTTGACCAATTCTTCAAACTGATGGGCACGACAGCTACCAAGGAACTAGACCTAGTCCGGCTAGATCCTGCCTACCGAACTATTTTCGAAGGCCAAAAAGAGCCGCTGTTTATGTATGAGAGTTTGAAGAAGAACCTCGAAGTTTTTGAGGCGCTGGAACCAGGTAGCGCAAAGATGATTCAGAAGTATCTAGACAGTGCTGAAGATGCCTACAACCTGGCTAACCGACACTTCTTATATACAAACTTCCAGAACCTTAAATCTTTTACCCACCCAGAGGTAGTCAGGCGAGCAGGTAGGTTCATCAAGCACCTCCTGACCTCACTTCACTCATTCTCAAGCAAGCACGTCAAAGACGACCGCTTGAGAAAGGTTCTGAACTTCCCTGCTGTATTCCTTGGTGCTTCACCTTACGAGACTCCGAGCATGTATCACCTGATGACCCACATTGACATGAATGTTGGAGTGTTCTACCCTCAGGGCGGTATCTACAAGATCATCGAGGCAGTCGAAAGACTTGCCAAGGCTCACGGTGTCGTCATCCACACCAACTCACCGGTAACCAAAATTGAAGTAAAAAATGGCAAAGCCACTGGCATCAAAGTAGGCGAGGCAACCTACACAGCAGATGTCGTGGTAGCCAATGCTGACCTGCACTTCGTGGAAACCAAGCTACTTGAACCGCAGTATCAAACGCTTCCTGAGAAGTGGTGGGAGGACAAAGTACCAGGTCCTTCAGCGCTACTGCTGTATTTAGGTGTGAAGGGGAAAGTCGATAACCTCGACCACCACACATTGCTGTATACCGAAGACTGGGAAACGAACTTCGCCGAAGTTTTCCATAAAGCTGATGGTAAACGTAAAGTTCCAAGCCCAGCCAGCCTCTATATTTGTGCTCCGAGCAGAACGGACTCAACTGTTGCACCAGAAGGATACGAGAACCTCTTTGTTCTTGTCCCTATCGCAGCAGACCCAAGTCTAGGTAAAGGCGGTGTTGACCGAGCAGGTGATGCCGCCTTTGAAGCAGAAGCAGACAAGATCATCGGCCAGATAGCTAAGTGGTGTGACATCCCAGATTTAGCCGAACGCATCGTGGTCAGAAGGACTATGGGACCGGGTAACTTTGCCGATGAACTCAATGCCTGGTCCGGAACCGCTCTTGGTATGGCACACACCCTACGCCAGAGCGCTTTCTTTAGACCTAAGAACAAGAGCAAGAAGGTTAAAGGTCTCTATTACGCAGGGCACCACTCAATCCCCGGCATTGGATTACCAATGTGCTTGATTGGTGCAGAGCTTGTCTACAAGCTCATGATTGATGACCGCAGCAGTGCGCCAACCCCAAATGAAATCAAGCCGGTTGCCGATGATGCTTGGAAGGGCTTGAACTAGTGCCAAGTTCCTATTACTACCTGTCGGGGCTTCTGTTCTCGATAGTTGGTTTAGGTTTGCTTGATTGGCGATTCACCATTGCTTTTTTCCGGAACAAGAAAGCAGCGGCAGCAGCGACAATCCTTCCGATGTTCCTTTTCATACTCTGGGATGTTGCAGGAATTGCACTAGGTATTTTCTTTAGAGGTGAGACCTCACACCTAACCGGAATTATGCTGGCACCAGAATTTCCAATAGAGGAAGTGTTCTTCCTGTTCCTCCTAAACTATTCAGCGCTCACCCTGTTCAGTGTGATCTCGAGGATTGGTAGGAAGAAATGACCTACCTGCTTTTGAACTTGAGTTTCATGATGATTGCATTTGTAATTGTCAATGTATTCATCCGAAAGACCCCTTGGGCTCACTTACTCAGAACCCTGTTGGCGATGCTGCTGGTGACCTTGATATTTGACAACGTGATAATAGCTTTAGGCATCGTCGGCTATGACGTCAATAAACTGTCCGGCTTCTACCTTGGACTCGCTCCGATTGAAGACTTCGCCTATACAGTGGTATCAGTAGTGCTAGTTGCCAGCATTTGGCACAAAATGACGGGTAATAAAAAGTGAAAGCTCTGAACCAACTATTTTGGTCCTCAAGACCGGTGTCTTGGGTTAACACTGCCTTCCCGTTCGGTGCCACCTACCTCTTTATTACACACAGCCTTGATCTAACTTTCCTGATCGGCACCCTCTTCTTCCTGATCCCATACAACCTTTTGATGTATGGGATTAACGATGTCTTTGACTACGAGAGTGACCTGAGAAACCCACGCAAGGGCGGAATTGAAGGCGCTCTGCTAGATAAGAAATATCACCGGTTGACCATCTGGTCGTCCATTCTGCTGTGTCTGCCTTTTCTGGCCTACCTTTACACAGTCTCTGATCTCACTTCAGGGCTTTGGCTAACCTTGTTTGTCTTCACGGTCATCGCCTATAGCGCTCCAGTTTTGAGGTTTAAGGAGCGAGCATTCCTAGACTCACTAACCTCAGCCAGCCACTTCGTTGGACCGATGATTTACGCCCTGTCGCTTACCAAAGTGGATTTGGGTTCCAGGGAAACACTTTCAGCTATTCTCGCCTTCACGCTGTGGGGAATAGCCTCGCATGCCTTCGGCGCAGTTCAGGATGTCACCGCTGATCGTGAGGCCAATATTTCGAGCATCGCCACTGTCATTGGGGCTAAGGCAACAGTCAGATTTGCTTTTGCCTGCTATCTCTTCGCTGGTGTTCTAGTTTTGAATACCCAATTCCCAGGACAGCTGGCAGCCATAGCTGCCATCCCCTACCTATTTATCTTGAGCCCATTTCTAAACATCACCGATGAGGAATGTGAAAAGGCAAACGCTGGGTGGCGCAAATTTATCTGGCTAAACTTCTTTGCCGGTTTTGTGGTAACCATGATTTTGATCTGGGCTAGCTTCTAGCTTCCCAATCAATCATGTATTGACGGTTAAACCCACTCGCACAAATACTGCAGCTATACATAGTCTTAGGTTTCTTATAACGGTAATGTTGATGGCCATTGGGGCAAACACCTCGGTAAGGTGCATACTCCTTGGCAATAGCTTCACCGGTGTAGGTATCGTTTCGGTAGCCGATCTTCTTTGCTGTGGCCAACCACTTCTTACCGTGACCTTCTTTAGGACCAGTCATAGCGTGAGCCACCTCATGTAAAACCGTTTGCCTGACATCGTCTATGGAATGAACAAGAGACAAATACTTGCTTACCGTTATTTTCTTATCAGTGTATGAGCAGAGCCCAGCTCTGCGACGACCACTATCGAAACCAAAAGTCCAGTCGCGATCTTCAATGTGTTCCAGCATCAGAGCGGTTGCCATTGCGGTGATGTAGCTCCAGCGATCTGCCTGCAGCCTGATTTTTCTACCCCGGTCAGATCTTGCCTTCTCAACGAAACCTAAATCCTCTAAAGCTGCCAAAAGCGAAAACTGCTCGGGCTTAGCCTTGACGGTAATTCTGCCCAGTTTCAACTCATCAAATCCGTAGTCCAGGCACAACCTAATTGCCTCAGCCAGCCAAGAGATGGTGCCTGGCTTCAACTGTTCGATGACCAATACCGCCGCTGGCCCCCTCTCGGCAAAGGCTGTGAAGCCGATTCTGCCAATTGCCCCGAGCTCCCCTGCCTTGGCTATCTCCCAATAGTGCTCAGCGAGCTCAACAAACTCCAGACCGGTACCTTCGGTCTCTGGGCTGGTTTTGGAGGCTGTGGCTATCATCGCAAGGACAGGTTAACTCGCTTTGGTTCAGAACCCTGACTTATCCACCGTTTTGTGCATAACTTTCGGGTCGGTGGACTAAAAAAGGGCAAAAGTTTCAAATGTGTTAACTTTTTAGTTGCCACGGGCGAATCGCCGAGATTAACAGCATTTTCCCAATAATCTCTTGCCTATGACTACTAACACAAAAAACACTGCTTCGGCAGGTGCAATCGAAACCAACGACATTCTCCCGATTCCTGCGGGTGAACGTCACGGCAAACCGTGGCACTTATTCACAGTTTGGTCGTCCCCGAACCTCGAGTTCGCAACTATATTCATCGGCGCTCTGGCAGTATTTGCTGGCCTAAACGTATGGCAGGCCATTTTGGCTGTTGCATTAGGTAACGCCTTAGCAGCAGTGACACACGGCTGGTTCTCCAGCTGGGGCCCACGTCACGGTGTTCCACAGATGGTCCTCGGTAGAACCGCTTTCGGTCTTCGCGGAAACATCATCCCGGCCGCTACCTCAACTCTGGTAGCCGGTATCGGTTGGTTCGCTGTAAACACCACCTCTGGTGCTTTCGCCCTAACCTCACTGTTGGAGATCGCTGGAGTGAAGGTTCCGGTCGCACTATCGGTAACCATCATCATCCTGGTTCAGGTTATTGTCGCTTTCGTTGGACACAACCTTATTCAAAAGTTTGAAAGATACGCCTTCTACTACCTAGTTGTAGTTTTCGTAGCTGTGAGCGCAATCATTGTCTCTCAAGCATCAGCTGCCAATGTATTCGCTGCCGACCCAGGCTCAGACTTCAAGTGGGGTGCCTTCAGCGTTGGTGTTGCTCTCGCCTACGGTTACACCCAGGGCTGGACTCCTTTCGCAGCAGACTTCACCCGCTACCTACCAGCAAACTCTTCACCAAGAGCTGTTGGTATGTTTGCAGGGCTTGGTAACTTCTTTGCAACCACCATGCTGATGTCGGTTGGTGCAATTGCTTGGAGCGGAATCGTCGGAGATGGACTACCAACCTCAGCATTCGTTTCAACCCTGCCAGCTTGGCTCGGTGTGCTAACCCTGCTAGGTATCGCTATCGGATCTGTATCCGCTAACGTTCTAAACATCTACTCAGGAACCATGTCATTCATTGCAGCTGGAGCCAAGCTTGGTTTCAAGACTCGCCGTGCAATTATGGTTCTAATCGCTGGTGTATTAGGTGGTGGACTGTCCTACTTCGCTGTTGAGGACAACTTCCGCTTCCTATTCGAGCTATTCCTACTGACAGTTGGATACTGGCTAGCTCCATGGGTTGCCATCCTCGTGGTTGACCGCCTAATGCGTAAGGGTCAAGACATTGACACCATGGTGAAAGAAGAGACCAAGCACCGTAACATCGCTGGTCCAATCACCTTCGTGCTAACCACAGCAGTTTCTGTCTACCTGTTCGCTAAGGCAGAGATGCCTACCGTTCAGTTCTACGGAATCTTCACCGGTCCAGGTGCAGAAAACGGCGACTGGACTGCTGCAGTTGGCTTCGTATCTGCTGCAATCATCTACTACGTGCTGGCAACAGTTCTTGGTACAACCAAAAAGAAATAACTAAAACCTAAATAAAAAGGAGCCTCGGCTATGGAATTCAAACCAGGAGATATCTTCATTACTGATGAAGAGAAAATGTCTGTTGCCATAGCCGAGGCTCACTTAGGGCTATCCGAAGGTGGCATTCCAATTGGAGCTGCCCTCTTCGATAAAGACGGAGTCCTTCTAGGATCCGGTCACAACCTTCGCGTCCAACAGGGTGACGCATCGATGCACGGTGAAACCAGTGCATTTAGAAACGCTGGCAGACAGCGTTCCTACAAAAACGTAACTTTAGCTACCAGCCTGTCCCCATGCTGGTATTGCTCCGGACTGATCCGCCAGTTCAACATTGGGAAACTTTTAGTCGGTGACGACATCAACTTCAAGGGTGGTCAAGACTGGGTTCAAGAACACGGCTGTGATGTAACGGTCATGAATGATCCGGGACTTATCAAAGTAATGGGCGACTTCATCATCGCCAACCCAACTCTTTGGAACGAAGACATCGGCGAAGACTAGTTCTTGAAACTTACCTTCACAGCAACAACCTTTGAATGGCGAGGCCCGGCCCCATTCATGTTCGCTAAAGTCCCAGATAAAGAAGCTGAGCAGATAAAAGAAGTTAGCAAAATGCTCACCTATGGCTGGGGTGTTATTCCCTGCACCGTAACCATAGGAAATACCTCAGCCACCACATCACTCTTTCCGAAGGATGGTGGCTACCTCGTCCCAATCAAGGTGGCGTTAAGTAAGTCAGAGAAAATAGAATTTGGAATTAGCATTCAAATAAAACTTGAATTCAGAAATTAAAAGTTAGCGCTTTGGTTTTGCAGGTACCCCGGCCAGCGGTGGTGGGTCATCATCATCATCGTCATCTTCGTCATGATTATTTCTGCTTGGTCTGGGCTTATCCTTCATATTCCTGGCCAAAAATTCGAGCAAATACGCACTTTGCGAATTTCTCAGATCATCTTGAATGGTTCCCTCAAGTGCTCTTATTGCGCTTTCAAATGTTTGAATAGAGTTTTGCTTAGGGTTTGATTTAGCGGCGGATCTAAGTTTTCTCTGTCTAACCAGAAAAGTGACTGAATAAGTGATGAATGAGCCGATTACTGCCCCAGTAAGCATTCCAATAAAGTAAAACTGAATTTCCATTACATCTAGTTATACTGTCCCAATACTTGACGCTGGCTGACTTAGTCTGAAAGTTTTTCAGCCTTAGGCGAAACCGGCTTCCGCATCAGGATCCGTATGAAAGACGTCGGATCAAGTATCCGTATGAACATCCGACAAAAAGAAACCCCGGTCCTCGTGAGAAGGAACCGGGGTTCGTGCGCCCCCCGGGAATCGAACCCGGAACCCACTGATTAAGAGTCAGTTGCTCTGCCGATTGAGCTAGAGGCGCATTGCTTTAGGCAACGAGAACCAAGAATAGCAGTTAGTTAGGCTCTAATCCAAGTTTGACTGCTGGGCTGGTTTGACTAGATTTGTAGGTATGACTGAACTAAAAACTGGCTCTAAAGCCCCCGCATTCAAGTTGATGAACCAAGACGAGAAGGCTGTTTCTTTGACTGATTTCAAAGGTAAAAAGGTCATCGTCTACTTCTATCCAGCTGCTTCTACCCCAGGTTGCACCAAGCAGGCCTGTGACTTCCAAGAGAACATGAACGTGCTGAAGAAAGCTGGCTACTCAGTAGTCGGCATCTCCCCAGACGCTCCAGCCAAGCTAGCTAAGTTCCGTAAGAACGAAGGTTTGAAGTTTGATCTGCTCAGTGACCCTGAGATGAAGATCATCAAGGCCTACGGTGCTTTCGGTGAGAAGAGCATGTATGGGAAGGTTTATGAAGGCCTAATCAGATCGACTTTTGTTGTCGGCGAGAACGGCAAGATTGAACACGCCTTATACAACGTCAAGGCCACAGGGCACGTTGGCATGCTGCGTAAGGTTCTAGAAGTTTAGTTATTGCTTTCTGAAGTTGCTTCAACGATTTTCTTATTAAAGAGAATTACAAAAACCAACATCGAAGGTATTGCTATAGCCAGTCCACCTAAAACACTAGCTTCAAGTGTTCCAAATGCAATAGTTAGCTGAATAAGTTGCCAAAAAACTCCAGCACTTCTAGCCCATCTTTTGCCTTTTAGAATTCCTTTGGATGCAAACGTTAACCAGATCGCAGCTGCTCCAGTTAGAACAACTAACGCTGAGTCTGTCAAGAGGGCTTTTGCTTCACCTGAAATCATCGCCCAGATTACAACAGCAGTTGCTGCATACATAACCAAAGCTTCCATGAAAAAAGCAACGGCTAAACCCCTCAAAGTTAGGGCAACATTCAACTTAGGCATAGTCTCAAGCCTAAATGGGTATTTACAAACCGGGCCAATTATGGAAAACTACTTTATGTAGCGCCTCGCGCAGGTAAGTCTAAATCGGGCAAATATACGATTTTTTAGGGTTTACCTTTTCGATCTAAGGAACATGAATATATGGAACTGCCATGGCTTTCAGAAGCTCGCTGTAGAACAGAAGATCCTGAACTTTTCTTTCCAGTGGGAAACACCGGCCCTGCAGTTGACCAGATCGAACAAGCCAAAGCAATTTGCCGTGACTGTAAAGTCAGCACCTCATGCCTTGAATACGCCATCAAAGAGAACCAGGACAACGGCATCTGGGGAGGCCTAAGCGAAGAAGAACGTAAGTCACTCAAGCGTAAATACGCTCGGGCTCGTCGCTCTGCTTAGTCCAGCGGCACCTCAACGCTGACTGTAGTTCCCCCGGTTTTTTCGGAACGAAATTCTATTTTTCCAAGCAACTCTGACTCGACCAGAGTCTTAACTATCTGTGTACCCAGTCCAGATAGCTCTTTGCCCGGCTCAAGCCCTGCCCCATCATCTGCGATGCTGATGTAAAGCTTTTTGGCTTTTCTGGTGGCAGTTACGGTCAGGTGTCCGACTCGGTTAGCCAGCCCATGCTCATAAGCATTAGTAACAATCTCGGTTAAGACAACAGCCAGTGGGGTTGCCAATTCACTCGGCATACGACCAAACTTACCGATACGCAGGTTAGTTACCTTGGCGTTGTATGCTGCTGCCAGCTCAGCAACCATGGCGATGATGCGATCGAACACCTCATCGAAGTTCACATCCTGAGCCAGACCTTCACTGAGCGAATCGTGAACCACGGCAATTGCTGCAACACGTCTTTCTGCATCAGAGAGCGCTTCCAGTGTTTCGCTGGATTTACTTCTCCTACCCTGAATTCTTAGCAGTGAGGCAACTGTTTGAAGGTTGTTCTTTACTCGGTGGTGGATCTCTCGGATGGTTGCATCCTTGGTAATTAGCTCACGTTCTTGTCGGCGAAGCTCCGTTACATCGCGACAGAGCAGGATAGCCCCGATGTGTTTACCATGTTCGGTAATTGGAATAGCACGAACCGATAGCGCTGACTGATTTCCTTCAAAGTCGGCACGCCAAGCAGTTTTTCCGGCAACCACAACCCGCAGATTCTCATCGATGCTCAGACGGTTTCGGTTCAGATCATCGGTAACCTCAGCCAGTGACCTACCCTCAAGTTCACCGGTAACCCCTAGTTTTTGGAATGCCGAGATGCCGTTCGGAGAAGAGAAAACTACGACTCCGTTTTCATCCAAGTGCAAGAGCCCGTCGTTGACTCGCGGGGTTCCTCGTCGCGGAGCTCCCTGAATCGAGAAAACTGGGTAGTCACCTTGGGTAACCATTCTCAGCAGAACATCTCCGAGTGAAGTTAGATTCATTCTGGTTCGATTCGGAACCGATGCTTCAACCATGCTGGTGTGTTTAGTGATAACCGCTATCGGCGATGGCGTTATATCGCTACCGCTTTGAACATTTAGTTTTCTAAAGACCGGAATGGCGCTTAGAGTTGCCGGAACACCCTGATACTGTCCCACCTCAACGTCTTCGACTATCTGACCGGTGTCGAAAGCTTTAGCAATCAGAGTAAGCCAGGATGAATGTACTGAGTTACCGGTGATGTCACGATAGAAGATGGTCGCAGTCGAGGATGGTCTGGCGTGACCGGCTGCCACGAATGA
>JAURJV010000037.1 GCA_030832065.1 Rhodoluna sp.
GCTGGGTTCCTTCGAAGTTCGTATTTGCGCATGACTTCAAGGCTTGCCATCAGGATAATGAAAGCTGCTCCACCGGCAACACTCTGGCTGGTCCAAGCTGTCCCAAACATGCTGAACAGCCAGATCGGGTAGAGCAGAAAAATAGCCTGATGACTCAAAAAGTAGAGGTTGAAGTGCTTGTCTAGGTATTCTGTTGCGAAAAATTCAAATGCGGTAAGAACCGAGTAAGCCATGATCAACAGATAGAGCAAGCCAGCCTCAGGGTGCAAAGTTGCACTTGCAGCTAAAGCGACCCCGGTGATTTCCAATCCAAGCGAAATAATGCCGATAGCAACCAACTGTCCTTTGGTGATGATGCCTCGCTGAACCGGACGATTTGGGTAGTTAGCGCTGTCATGGGAAGCATCTTTGAACTCATCGGTGACCCTGGTCCGCAACATGAAAAATAGGAAGCTCAAAGCGATACCGAACAGGGCTTGCGAATTACCACCAGAGGTGCTTATCCCGACCAGCATGGCAGCGGTGGCTAGCGAGTAGACAATGGTGAAGCTAAGTGGAAAGCGCTCCTTGAAGTATTCACGCAGATTGTTCATAAAACCCCCAAAACCAATTCTGCTATAAAACTAGGGCAGAACAGGTCCCCAGCGCTGGCTTTGTTCTGCATAACCTCAATTCTAGGCAAGGCCAAAGCCCTGCCCTCGTCTTTCGGGTAGTCTTCGTATATGGATCTGAATTCAATTGAACTAACCACACTTGATGGCAAAAAGACTACTTTTGGAGCTTTAGCCAAACCTGTCACCCTGGTGGTCAACGTAGCATCACGCTGCGGACTGAGCCCCCAGTATGAGACTTTGGAAGCTATGCAGAAAAAGTATGGGGCTAAAGGTTTCACCGTTATTGGCGTCCCCTCCAATCAATTCTTCCAAGAACTTAAAGACAGCAGTGACATTGCCGATTACTGTTCAACAACCTGGGGAGTAACCTTCCCGATGACCGAAAAGGCAAAGCTCAACGGTAAGAGCGCTCACCCGCTATACAAAGAGCTAACCAAAGTCGAAGATGGCTCTGGTAGTGCCGGAAATGTTAAGTGGAACTTTGAGAAGTTCTTGGTGCTGGCCGATGGTTCAGTTCACCGATTCCGACCAACCACTAAGCCAGATGATCCAGAGATCATTGCGCTTATCGAGAGCAACCTAGCTAAGTAGTTCATGCTCTACACCAAGAAAACTAAGGGCACGCAGACTGAGAAAGAGCTGGCCGGGGAGTTTTCAAAGTTCGTAAGCATTAACGACGTTGAGGTTCACTACGAGTTTGCCAAGGGCAAATCCAAGACACTTGTCGTGCTACTGCATGGCTTTGGAGCCAGCACATACAGCTACCGTCATCTACTCAAGCAATTCAGTAAATTCGGCGATGTAATTGCCTACGACCGCCCTTGTTTCGGCTTAACTGTCAGACCAAAGACTTGGACTGGCGACAACCCATACACCTTCCCAGCCCAAGTGAAATTGCTGGACGGAATTGTTGAATACTTTGGTCAGGGGAGACAGATCATTTTGGTAGGTCACTCGGCCGGAGCGGGTATAGCCGCTGAGTGGGCATTGACTAACCAAGATAGAGTAGCTGCCCTGATACTTGAGGAGCCAGCCATATTGGCAAGGCCTCCTGCTCCTAAGTTGCTCGGCAGTTTGCTCAAGAGCAGAGCGTTTGATCGGCTCGGTCCTCGATTGGTAGCAGGTTTTCAAAAGACTGGCCTGGGTATCCTCTACAAGTCTTGGTTTGATAAATCAGGTATTACCGAAGAAGTTTTAGAGAATTATCAATTGCCTTTGAAAATAAAAGGCTGGGAGGCAGCTTTCTGGGAGTTCAGCCGTAACGGGGTTGATTCCATTATTCAAGATCACCTGGCTGAACTTAAGATCCCAACTATGGTCTTCGCTGCTGACAACGACGAGATAATTTTGCCTAAGTACTCGATAGCAGTTGCCGAACTAATTCCTAATGCTCACCTGGTGAAATTAACTGACTGTGGACACATCCCGCATGAAGAGAAACCGAAAGAATTTATGCAGGCGGTAACTGACCTGATCAACCAGCGATAAAAGCTACTGCTTCGTCACTCAGGTCAACTCGCTGAAGGAGAGCCTCCAGTTGTTCAATGGTTCGACCTGAAGCCAGAGGTACGGTGACCCCGCGCTGTCTGCGTAACCACTCCAGGGCCACTGCTGTATTTGAAACCTGGTATTCCTGCGCTACCTTCTCCAAACGCTGGAGTAATTCAAAATTAGCCTCGGTAGCGTAGTTATTGGTAACTCCCTGGGCACGCTGGGAGTCAACTGTTTCACCCGAACGATACTTTCCGCTCAGGAAACCACTGCCTAGCGTTGAGTAGGGAAGGCCGGCCAGGTTGAAATCAACAACCGACCTTGCCCCATCCGACTCATAGGGTTCTCTGGCAACCAAGCTGTATCGGTTCTGCAGGGCGATGTATCGAGCAAAATTGTTTTCCGCAGAAATTTCTAGAGCTTGACTCAGGCGTTCATAACTGTAGTTGGAAGCCGCGATGTGTTTGACTTTGCCAGCTCTAACCAACGAATCAAACGCTTCCAGAGTCTCCTCAAGCGGGGTTTCCGTATCGTCCGAGTGTGCATAGTAGATGTCAATGTGGTCAGTTTGCAGTCTCTTGAGGCTGTCGTGGCAGGCCGCAATGATGTTCGCACGACCTAGACCCTTGCGTGATTCAAGCATGGCCACCTTGGTAGCAATCACCAATTGGTCACGGTTACCCCGTGCCTTGATATAGTTTCCGATGATGGTCTCTGACTCACCACCGGAGTTGCCTTCTTTCCAAGAGGAGTAAACATCTGCGGTATCGATAAAGTTACCGGCGTGATCAATGAAGTAATCTAACAGCTTGAAAGATAGGTCTTGGTCTGCAGTCCAACCGAAAACATTGCCGCCGAAGCAGACATTTGAAACAACTAAGTCAGTCTGAGGTAACTTCGGCACACTACTTCTTTCTAGTTGCAATTAGCGAGACAACGGTAGCTACCGTAATCGTAACCACGATGACACCCAGTGAAAGTTCTGTAGAAATTTCTGGTGCCCACTCAACGTGCTTACCACCGTTGATAAATGGCAATTCATTTTCGTGAAGAGCGTGGAAAGTGAGTTTTAGACCAATCCAACCCAAAATCACCGAAAGTCCGATTCCAAGATACTTTAACCTGGCCAGCAATCCAGCCAACAGGAAGTAGAGTTGGCGAAGACCAAGAAGGGCGAAAGCATTGGCCGTGAAGACGATGTATGGTTCGCTGGTTAGACCAAATACTGCTGGAATGCTATCCAGTGCGAACAGAATGTCAGCTGTTCCAATTGCGATCATGGCAAATAGCAGTGGCGTGTAGTAACGCTTGCCATTTTTCTTGATTGAAACTTTAGCTCCGTGGTACTCGTCAACAACATTTACTCTGCGCTTGATGAAGTCAATAAATTTTCCGCCCGGCGCATCGTCAGAGTGATCTTTACTGAAGTGATCTCTAACCAGTTGGATGGCGGTGTAGATGAGGAATCCACCGAAGATGTAGAACACCCATGAGAATGCAGATATTGCTGCCGCACCCACGGCGATAAAGATGAAGCGCAGGATCAGGGCAATCAGAATTCCAACAATTAGCGCCTGACGTCTTGCTTTATCTGGAACAGAAAGTTTGGTGAAGATGATCAGGAAGACAAAGAGGTTATCAACTGAGAGTGACCACTCGGTGATAAATCCGGCTAGATACTGTTCACCGAATTCTCCACCCCAGGTTCCACTGATAAAGAAGGTGAAGGCGAGGGCGATTGAAATAAAAATCGCGCTGAAAATCGCAGATTCTTTGAAGCTGGGCTCTGATTTCCTCTTGATTTGGAATATCAAATCGATAACGATTATGGCTGCCAACACCGTTGCTGTAATTAGCCAGATTTCTGAAGAGACGTTCATAGTGGTTGGGGTCATAGTCCTAGTCTAAATGGCAGGTTTAGCCAGTTTTTCTTTCTAGACTAGACAAACAGACAGTGAGGTTCATTAATGGCTAAGTCCATGCCAGCGATAGCCCTGAAAGGGTTGACCAAGTCTTTTGGCACCACCAAAGCGGTGGATAATCTCAATTTGGAGATTGGCCAGGGGGAGTTCTTTTCAATGCTTGGCCCTTCCGGTTCGGGTAAAACTACTGTTCTGAGGATGATCGCTGGCTTTGAGTATCCAACCTCTGGAACAGTTGCCCTGGCTGGACAGGATGTCACCAACCTTGCGCCATTTGATCGAGACGTAAACACTGTCTTTCAGGACTATGCCCTGTTCAACCACCTGAGCGTCTTTGAGAACATCGAGTATGGATTAAAGGTTCGCAAAATAAGTAAAGCTGAGCGAACAGAGCGGGTAAATGAAGCTTTGAGAACTGTTCGGCTAGCTGATTTTGGTGACCGCAAGCCAGCTCAACTATCGGGCGGCCAACGGCAAAGAATTGCTCTGGCCAGAGCAATCGTGGTGAAACCTAAGGTTTTGCTCTTGGATGAGCCGCTCGGAGCACTAGATCTAAAATTACGTGAACAGATGCAGATCGAACTCAAACAGATTCAACGGGAGCTGGGCATCACTTTCATCTTTGTAACCCACGACCAGGAGGAAGCACTTACTCTTTCGGACCGAATCGCAGTGTTCAATAATGGCCGTATAGAACAACTTGGAACACCGCAAGAGCTGTATGAGAAACCAGCAAGTGAGTTTGTTGCTGGATTTGTTGGAACCTCTAACATTTTCAGCGCTGAACAGGCTCAGGTTTTGTTTGGCAAGAAAACAAAGGTTGCTTTGCGGCCGGAGAAGATCGAGGTTGTTACCAGAGGCGGAAACCAAGCCAGGGTCATCGAGGTCATCTATCTGGGCAGCTTTATTCGCCTAATCCTTGATGTCCAGGGGATTCAGATAAAGGCCACTGTTGATAGTGGAGTTTTTCACCGTGACCAGACGGTGCAAATAAAAATGAACGTTACCGACCTGGTAGCGCTCTAAACAATAAGGAGAAACCAAATGCAAAAGAAAGCAACATTCAAGTTGCTAGCCCTAGGTGCTGTAGCAGTACTAGCACTCAGTGGTTGTAGTGCAGCTGGTAATGGCGGACAGATGCTGGATAAGCTAGGCGATCCAGAGAAGACCGTTTCATTGCTAGGTTGGCCAGGTTATGCAGAAGACGGTTCAACCGATCCTGCTTATGACTGGGTAACCCCATTCGAAACAGAAACCGGTTGTGACGTGACCTTCAAGTCTTACGGCACCAGCGATGAGGCTATCAGCCTGTTCAAGACCGGTGACTATGACGCGATTGCAGCATCCGGAGATGCTACTTTGCGTCTAATTGCTGCTGGCGATGTTCAGCCTTTGAACACCAGCCTGTTGCAGAACTATGACGGAGTTTACGACTTCCTAAAGGATCGCGACTTCAACACAGTTGACGGAAAGAACTACGGTGTTCCTCACGGATACGGTGCAAACCTGTTGATGTATAACACTGAAGAAGTTTCGCCTGCACCTACCTCATGGAGCGTAGTCTTCGACGGCGCATCTGAGTACAAGGGTAAAGTAACCGCTTATGACTCACCGATTTACATTGCCGATGCTGCACTGTATTTAATGACTCACAGCCCAGAGCTCAACATCACTAACCCGTACGCTCTTGATGAAGATCAGCTTGCAGCTGCGGTTGAGCTTCTCAAGGCACAGCGTGAAAATGTTGGTGAGTACTGGAGCGATTACCTAAAGGCTATTCAGGCTTTCGACACCGGTGACACCGTGGTTGGAACTACCTGGCAGGTAATCAAGAACTACCTCGCTGCAGATACTCCTGCTGCGGTAGTTCTTCCTGAAGAAGGCGCGACCGGTTGGTCTGACTCTTGGATGGTTTCATCTAAGGCGAAGAGCCCTAACTGCGCTTACCTGTGGCTTGACTACATCATTAGCCCACAAGCTAACGCTGCTGCCACCGAGTACTTCGGTGAAGCACCAGCTACTCCGGATGCATGTCAGTACGGCAGTGAAGGTTTCTGTGAGACCTACAACGCCGGTGACACCGAGTTCGAGTCACAGCTTTGGTACTGGACAACTCCAACTGAGAAGTGTCTAGATGGCAGAACTGATGTCAAGTGCACCGACTACGCTAAGTGGACTACCGCTTGGCAAGAAGTAAAGGGCTAAAACCCTAATGGTGAATGCGGTGGGTAAAGCTGAGGTCGAAAGGCCCAGTCTTGCCCACCGCATTTCTACCACGCTCTACTCCAAACCTAAACTTCGCCTGAGATTACTGCTCAGTGCACCGGTGACCTGGTTGGGTTTGGTTTACATTGCAGCTCTGCTTGCACTTCTAGTTACCGCTTTCTTTACGGTTGATTCCTTCACCGGAGAAATCAAACCTGGTTTCTCGCTACAGAACTTCACGGATCTTTTTACAAATTCCCTCTACAGCACCGTAACGCTTCGGACCATCGGCATTGCATTAGGTGTGACTATTGTCGATGTTCTAATTGCTCTGCCAATTGCTTTCTACATGGCTAAAATCGCTTCGCCTCGAACCCGCGGCATTCTTTTGATTTCAATCCTGATGCCACTTTGGGCTAGCTACCTGGTCAAGGCATATGCCTGGCGTTCAGTGCTCTCCAACGTTGGTATTGCAGCCTGGCTACTAAGGCCAATCGGTTTGGATACCCCAGGCTATTCACTGCTTGGTGCAGGTATTACCCTCGGTTACCTGTGGTTGCCTTATGTGATTCTTCCTATCTACGCATCTCTTGAGAAAGTTCCAAGCAACCTGCTTGAGGCTTCAAGCGATCTAGGGGCTAAGACTTTCACCACACTAAGGAAAGTAGTTTTCCCACTAATCTTGCCTGGCATCGTTGCCGGTTCAATTTTCAGCTTCTCGTTAACCCTCGGTGATTACATAACCATCAACATTGTTGGTGGTGCAAGCCAGATGCTAGGTAACTTGGTTTATGGCAACGTCGGTGTCGCCAATAACCTCCCAATGGCGGCAGCTATTGCTTTGGTTCCAGTGGTCATCATGTTTGGTTATCTAACCGCGGTTAGAAAAACTGGAGCTTTGGATAACCTATGAGAATCTCCAAACCGGCTAAGTGGATTTTGGCAACTATTACCGCTCTCATCCTCACAGTCATCTACCTACCGCTTGCAGTGGTTTTCATCAACTCTTTCAACACCAGCATCAACATGGACTGGCCACCACCATCCTTCACGTTTATGTGGTGGGAGAGAGCGGCCCAGTCAACAGGACTGATTGATGCACTCATAACCAGCCTCATAGTGGCTGCTGCTGCTACCGTTATTGCTCTGGTTCTTGGAACACTGCTAGCTATGGCGTTATCTCGCTATAAGTTCTTTGGCCGTAATGCAGTTAGCTTGATGATTATATTGCCGATTGCCCTACCGGGTATTGTCACCGGTATTGCTCTAAACAACGCCTTTAGAACACTGCTCGGTTTCCAACTGTCTATGGCAACTCTGATTATTGCCCACGCTACTTTTTGTATTGTGACTGTCTATAACAACGCCTTAGCCAGACTGAACCGCATGGGCAAGTCCATGGAGGAGGCCTCAGCAGACCTAGGAGCAGGAGTCTTCACGACCTTCCGACTGGTGACCCTGCCGCAGATGCTCTCGGCTTTGGTTGCCGGTGGGTTACTTGCCTTCGGCTTGAGCTTCGATGAGATTATTGTGACCACCTTTACCGCGGGTGGTGGAACAGAAACACTACCAATCTGGATTCTGAACAACATGTTCCGACCCGGTAAAGCACCAATCGTTGACGTTGTTGCCGTCTTTATGGTTATCGTTTCGATAATCCCGATCTACTTCGCCCAGCGACTTACCGCTAACGAATCAAAA
>JAURJV010000038.1 GCA_030832065.1 Rhodoluna sp.
AAACTATTTTTGAGTTGCGAGGTTAGTCGTGACCTTCAAATTTGTTTCATCGGGTAAAAGCGACAAAGGTAAGGTTCGTGCAAGCAACCAAGACGGTGGCTACATAGGCAACAACCTCTACATAGTTGCCGATGGTATGGGTGGTCACGCCGGTGGTGACATCGCTTCGGCACTTTCAACCAAGAGTGTTGCAACTATCGATGATGTTTACAAAGATTCTGCGAGTGCTGTTGATGCGCTGTTGACAGCGATGACTAAAGCTAACGAAGAGTTGTTGGATAAAGTAACCGACTACCCTTACCTTGCCGGTATGGGAACCACAATGGATTCGCTTTTGATAACCAACGGAGTTGCCAACATAGTCCACATCGGTGACTCCAGGGTTTACCTTTTGCGCGACGGCAAACTCACTCAGGTAACCAAGGACCACACTTTCGTGCAGAAGCTTGTTGATGCTGGACGCATCACCGAGGAGGAAGCGCTCTGGCACCCAAAGCGAAATGTATTGATGAAGGTGTTGGGTGATAGCACTCAGGCACCAGAGTTTGACATTCACCAGATTGAGCTCCAGGAAGGCGATCGCTTCCTGCTCTGCTCAGATGGTTTGTGTGGTTTCGTCCCAGAGTCAATCATTGAGGAGAACTGCCGGATCGCAGACCTGAACGAGGCTACCGACCTACTGATTGCTGAGGCCAAGGAGTATGGGGCTCCCGATAACGTAACCCTGATTCTGCTTGAAGCTAGGGCTCAGGAGTCAGCCGACCAAGCGCAGGGCATCACCTGGCTGGGTTCAGCCGCCAATGAAGTGGTAATTGAAGAGGTCGGTTCAAACAAGTTCCTAAAGCTGTTCAACCGCCTCAACTTCCTCAGTTCATTCAAGAAGCAGGACGAGTTCCTCTCGGAGAAAGACCCGGAGTTTGCCAAAGCGCTAGATGAGTTCAACGGAAAGATTCGCAGTTGGAAACGACGTGGCGTTGTTCTAGGTGTTGTCATAACTTTGGTTTTAGGTGCTGGTATCTTCGGCGTCTACACTTTCACACAGACTCGCTACTACCTCGGAGTTGAAGCTGGCAAGGTAGCTATCTATCAGGGAATCAAGGAGAGCTTCGCCGGTTTTGGTTTCTCGCACCTCTACGAAAAGTCCACCATCTCAGTTTCCGATCTTCCCGACTTCCAACAGGAACTGCTCGACAGAACTATTTCTGCCGACAGCTTGGAAGACGCTCACCTAAAACTTCAGCAAATAGTTGAGAGCGTCGACAATGGCTAGAGCTGCTCGGGTGATGCCGGCGAAACGCAATCTTGAACTTTACCTCTTGCTGTTTGGTTTTGGAATGTATGCTTTTGCACTCAGTCAGGTTCAGTTAGCAACCATACTCATCCTTCGTCCCGACGCCTGGTTTTACTGGTCACTACCTGTGGTAGCCGCGGTGATCTTTCACCTAGTACTTCGGTTTAGAGCCAGCGATGCCGATCCGCTTCTGCTACCAATTGGATTCATACTTAATGCTCTCGGCATCGTGATGATTTACCGATTGGATTTGGTAAAACCACTAACCGGCGTCGATAACACGGTAGCCCAACGCCAGGTTATCTGGACCGTCTTCGCACTGTTGGTTTCAGCTGCTGTTTTGTTTTTGGTCAAAACACATCTGTCTTTCCGTAAATACATTTACATCTCCATGGCTGTGGGTGTTGTTTTACTTATCCTTCCGCTGCTACCGGTGATCGGTAAAACAGTTAGCGGAGCTCACCTCTGGGTAAACATCGGTCCACTAAGTTTCCAGCCAGGTGAGTTGGCAAAGATAGTGCTTTGCATTTTCTTTGCCGGTTACCTAACTGCTCGTCGCGAAGCACTCTCAGTGGTTGGAAGAAAAGTTTTAGGTATTCGCATTCCGCCGGCGCGCGAAGTCGGCCCGATAGTTTTCATCTGGTTAGCCAGCCTCGCGGTTTTAGTTTTGCAAAGAGATCTCGGAACCTCCCTGCTCTACTTCGGACTGTTTCTGGTTTTGATCTATGTTGCAACCGCAAGAATCTTCTATGTTCTGGTCGGACTGGTTATGTTCATCGCTGGTGCTCTGGTTGCCTCCAGATTGATGAGTTACGTTGGTGGCCGACTTGATGGTTGGCTTGATCCTCTGAACCCAGATAACTACAACGCAGTTGGTGGTTCCTATCAATTGGTTCAATCGATGTTTGGTCTAGCCCACGGTGGGCTCTTTGGAACTGGGCTGGGTGGTGGCTTGCCGAATATTGTTCCGCTGGCTGAAAGCGACTTCATTATTTCGGCTATCGGTGAAGAGCTCGGCCTGGTTGGGTTATTTGCTGTTCTAGCCCTCTATCTATTTCTTGTTTCCAGAGCACTTCGCATAGCTAACATGCATGCCGATGAGTTCAGTAAATTGCTGGCTATTGGCCTAGGTTTTGTTATCGCGCTGCAGTTATTCATAGTTATCGGTGGCGTGCTTCGGGTGGTCCCACTGACCGGCCTCACCACACCGCTGCTAACCGCCGGCGGTTCATCACTTCTGGCCAACTGGATCATTATCGCCTTGCTGCTTAGGCTTTCCGATACCCTTCCCAAAGCTGGGACGGTGAGCGAATGACCCCGGAGATTAAGAGAGTCGCAAACCTCATCATCTTGATGTTCCTCGCACTGTTTATTGCGGCCAGCACTATGCAGGTGGTCAATGCTGACTCACTCAATAATGACTCTCGTAACCAGCGTGCTGTTTTTGACGGCTATAAGACCCAGCGCGGTGCACTGCTGGTAAACAATAAACCGATAGCCGAGTCTGTCCCAACCGGAGATGCCTACCGGTATCTGCGTCGTTACACCGGCGAGCAATACAGCGCGCTAACCGGTTTCTACAGTCTTTATCAGGGTCGAACCGGTTTAGAAAACTTCTTAGACAGTTCACTTCGAGGCGATAACTCAGCTCAGTTCTTCGAGCAACTAAATGCGCTGTTCTCCGGTAACCCGGTCACCGGAGCATCGGTTGAATTAACTATCGATGAGGATGTTCAGAAAACAGCCTGGGATGCGCTTGGAAACTTGAAGGGTGCCGTTATCGCGATGGATCCAACTACCGGTCGCATTCTCGCTTTAGTTTCTAAACCTGGTTTTGATGCAAACTTGCTCTCCACCCACAACATCGCTGAAGCTGGTTCTAACTACACCAAGTTGCTTACCGATAAGAGCGCTCCGCTAATTAACCGATCGGTTGATGGGCTATACGCGCCTGGTTCAGTTTTCAAACTGGTAGTTGCAGCTGCTGCATTTGAATCAGGTGCCTACTCCCCCGAATCATTACTCCCAAACCCAAGGACATACACTCTGCCTGGAACAAAAACTACTATTAGTAACTCAGGTGAGAGTAGTTGTGGTGGGGCGAAGACAGTTTCCATCGCAACTGCTCTAAAGCTCTCCTGCAACATTCCTTTTGCTCAACTCGGTGTTGCCTTAGGCCAAGATGCAATTGCCAAACAGGCCGAAGTTTTTGGTTTTGGATCTTCGATCTCAATACCGTTGAAGTCAACGGCAAGTGTCTATCCAAAAGATTTAGACGCATCGCAAATTGCTCTGACAGCTTTCGGTCAGTTCGATGTTCGTACTACACCGCTGCAGATTCTGATGAACACCGCAGCAATTGCTAACGACGGTGTCCAGATGAAGCCTTACTTGGAAGACCAAGTCTTCACAGCAAACCTGACGCTACTGAAAGAAGGCAAGCCCGAGCAGTTGCGTCGGTCCATTACCACCAGCACGGCAGAGCGGCTTACCAACATGATGGTTAGTGCGGTTTCCAGTGGGGTTAGTTCCAATGCCAGAATCCCAGGGGTCAAAGTGGC
>JAURJV010000008.1 GCA_030832065.1 Rhodoluna sp.
AAGAAACTGCCCGTTGTAACCAGCTCCCCTAAGGTATACATGACCAGTTCGTTGTTTGCGGCCGGAGAAGTAATCAACTTGACAGCCGCTGTTCGAGGAACCGATCCGGGCGCAGTTACTTGGGCAGCCAGGGTCAACGGTGGAGCTTGGGAACGAATTGGAACAGATGACTCAGCTGACTACGGCATGAGTTGGGATTACAAGATTTACCGAGACACTCCGCTGGTTTCAGGTGACCAAGTTGATCTAGTTGCCATTTACCAGAACAGTTCAGGTGGAATTTCAGTCTCCAAATCAAACCTGATCAATATCCCCTAATCATCTTGCTTTAGCGTTCTCGCAGATTTCAACTGAACCAACCACAGCGGGAACTGGAGGTAACCAGGTTGAACACAGGCTCACCTCAAGCGTTCTGCCGTCCTGGTATGTAACTTTCATGTCGGTGATTTTCCTAGGAAATTCAGGCAGTTGTGAGAATCTATCTTCCACCTCACTTACTGTGAGCCCTTGACTCAACCAGGTTTTGCCAGCGAGAGCTACTTGCTCAGTGTAATCATGAAGCTTGCGTGCAAAGAGAAACTGGTGGAGTGAACTAACCAGGGTTAGAAGAACTAAAACAACCAAGGCTAATAAGCTCACAAACCAAATCAAACTGGAGCCTGATTCCCTATCACTCATAGATGATTCCAAAAGCTCTGGCAGTCAAGTCTTCTACCGAAACCTCTAAGACCAATTGGTCTCCGGATCTGCAAGAAGCCGAACAACTTTGGACCACTTCCAATTGTTGTTCGCTTAGGCTGGTGCCCCTTTGGAACTGTTCAACGATTTCAGGAAGGCTTCTTGATCCATCGATAAGGTATTCGCGCAACGCATTTCTGGTAATTGAAGCCAACTCTAAATTCTTATGCTGGGTATCAAAGATGATGAGACTTGAACTAAGCAGAAGGCCGAAAGCAACAGTCGCAAAACCTACCCCTTCGAGCAGTGCGTTTCCATCGTCCTCAATTAGAACCTCACGGAGTCTCACACTGAGCCTTCCCTATTGAAGTCAATAAGATCTCTTCTGGCCAAGCGAATATTTGGATTCTTCTACTAATCGAAACTACTGCTGAACATCCTGTGGTTGTTGCTATCTCGAATTTGGCATTGGGACTTAACCGTTGAAGATACTCACGCTGCTCCTCAGAGTCGGCATCAGCAAGGGCAGCGAACCTGGCAATTTCATAGGCTAACTGACCATTCACGGTGCGAGCATGCATTAAACCAAAGAGGCTAAAAAGTGGCAGAAGCAGTAGGGAGGTAGGTACCACGACCATAACAAACTCGGCTACTGCTGAGCCACGTTCAGATGACCACGACTTTTGAAACAGCATTGTTGAAGATAGTCTTGAGCGCTGGTCCAGCCACAGCCCAGAGTAGTACGACAAGTCCAGCTGTCATCAGGGTCACTAGGACCCAGCCTGGAACGTCTCCTTTGTCAGACCTTATTTTTTGTAGCATTTTCTCTCCTTTATTTAGATAAAACTCTTTTGAATGATTACCAAACTCGGATACAAAGCAAACATGACGGTCACCGGCAAGATGATGAATACCAAAGGAATCATCATTTTCGTCTCACTCTTTCCAGCTTTATCCAAGAGTTTCGCTCGCAATTGGGCATTCGTTGATGAGGCGAACTCAGCCAACTGTTCAGCCAAAGCAGACCCGTTGTAGAGAGAAATAGCCAATTTGGCTGCAAGCTCTCGCACCTGCTCACTCTTTGATTCTGCTGCTAGGTTTTCCAGTTCGTGCTGCAGTAGCGCTCCGTGATCTACCTTCACCAACAGGGCACTGAATTCTTGGGAGAAGTAGCCTTGGGATCTCTCGGTTGCAATTCTGATTGCGATATCAAGTGGCTCGCCAGAGGCAATGGCGAACCAGAGCAGGGAGATGTAATCGGGGGTCTCCATCAGAACAGCCAATTGATTGAATTTTTTGACTTTCTTAGTTTTGGTCTGAACTAATTTCCGAAGGTTAAGTCTGCTTTTGAGCTGACCTTTAGGCTGTGTTGCGGCAAGCAGAATCAGCACCCCGGATCCAATCATCACTGCTGGAATCATTTAGAAACTCCAAGCACTCGCTGTCTTTCGGGCATTGACCCGAGAAATCGAATGAGCTGAAATGCCCCGACTGTTGAAATCAAACCGACTGTGAGGATAAACATTCCAGTTGAGCTGGTAAATACCTGAGCTGTTTCGGGTCTCATGTTGAGCAAAAGTAGCACCAACCATGGCGCATAAACAGCCATTTTGGCAGAGGCAATAACCCAGTTCTGTTTTACCTCTATCTCCTGCCAGGTTGCATTTTCTAGGCGCAGCTGCAATGCCTGTGACCTAAGAGCGGATAGGTAACCCTTCCCTCCAGACAGATGAGCCAACCTGGTGACTTCTACAAATCGGTCTGCTATTGAATTGCCTAAACGATTTTTGAGATTTACCAGAGCCGCTTCGAAAGGCAATCCCGATATCAGATCCCTTTCCAGTTCGACTATTGCCCACGAGCTACCTCTTGGAGCGAACCCCCGGCAGTCCAATATCGCTTGCTGAAGGCTGGTCCCTGCCCATGCAGAAGAGTAAATGGCGTCTAAGTACTTTGGCCAATCTAAGTTTTGCTGCCAAGCCAACTTCCTGACACGGCTCCGCAAGCTATCCAGCATCTGGAGGCAAACACAGAGAAAGCAACTCACTGTAATGGGTAGCGACGAGGTTAGCTGGAAAAGAATTATTAGAAATACCAGGGCCGCCCCAGCGACTGCCATTAATAGTTGCCCGAGGCTTAGCATTGTGAGGCCAGCCTTGGCTTGAAAGGATTTGAGACGGCTAATCAAGATTGACCCCTACCCAACAAGTTTCTGTAATGCCCCTTCTGGCTTCAATTGCTTGAGAGACAGATCTAGTGCCGTCCTTGTTCAATTGGCAATGAACCACTATGTCGATGGTCTGATTCACCGTTTCTTCGACGAAACGAGATGGAATGTTTTCTCCGGCTAAGAGAGGTAACAACTGAAGTTTCCTTAGGGCCTCAAAAGCTGAATTGGCATGAATTGTGCACATTCCAGAGATGCCGGAATTTAGTGCAATTAAGAGATCCAGGGCCTCTGCTTGTCTAACCTCACCAATCACCAATCGGGTGGGCCTCATTCTCAATGCTTCTCTAACCAAACGACGCAGAGTTATTTCGCCAACTCCTTCCAAATTGGGTTGCCGCGCCTGCATTGCTACCCAATCGACATAGTTCGTTCTAATTTCGAAAGTTTCTTCAACACTGACAAGTCTTTGACTGTTTGAACCGCAGTCTAAGATTGCGCAAAGCAAAGTCGTTTTGCCGGCTTGGGTCGCACCAGAAACCAGAATGTTCTTACCTTCAACAAATCCAGATTCAAGATACCTAGCCAAGTTTGGGCCTAAAGTCTTTGTCTCAACTAGCTGTTGCAAAGACAAAACTCTCTTGGGAAACTTTCTAATGTTTACCGACCAGAACTTTCGCGTTACCTCAGGTATCACTACATGCAATCTCGAACCATCGGTTAGGGTTGCGTCCACAAAAGGCTCAGAACGGTCCAATCTTCGACCAGAGCTTCTTAGCATTCGCTCCACTAACTGTCGAATCTCTAGATCTGAAATCTCTAGATCAACTTGTTCGGTGACAGCGTTTCTGGCAACAAATATCTGGCTAGGTGAATTAATCCAGACCTCCTCGATATTCGGATCAAGAAGGAGCTCTTCCAGAGGTCCCAAACCGACCAGATTCTTCTTCAGCTGACTGCCCAGGTCCCGCTCATCTATCGACAATCCCGACTCAAATGCTTCGTCAACTATGGCCGCCACCACTGAGTCAACGTCAGTGGCTCCCCCGATCAGACGTTCTCGGGCTAACGAAGCCAAAGTATTGATTGAGTTCATTGCCAAATAGTGCCAAAGGAAGCAAGAATTCGCCTAGGTTTTCCACACAGCCGTTTTTCCCGTAGAATAAGAAGGCTCGCGGGAGTGGCGAAATTGGCAGACGCACTAGATTTAGGTTCTAGCGCCCTTGGCGTGTGGGTTCAAGTCCCACCTTCCGCACCAGCAGCCGACCGAAAGGTCGGCTTTTTACCTTAACCGTTGAGCCGCTAATACTGCAGCGCCGGCATCGATAATTCCTCTGCCGCATAGTCCTGTGGTCCCATATGCATCTGAGGTGACCATGATGCTGGAACAGTCGGAACTCTCCGGGAACGGCTTGGTAGTGCTGGATAGGATTTCCCATACCTCGTCATCGGTAAGAGTCGGTTCAACCGAATACATTAGTGCCACAACTCCGGCAGCCATCGGCGATGCCATCGATGTTCCTTCTTCAGCTTGATAAGTTGGGCTTCCCTCGACCGTCCGGCCCGAGTTCATAGTTGAAATGATCTCACCGGCAGCTGGAGCCCAGTCGTCTCGCTCGTCTCCACCTGGTGCTGAAATATCTACTCCGATGTAACCGATGATGTCATTTGCTGAATCCCTTACCGGGTAGGAATAGTTGCTATACCAAGATCGGTCTCCAGTGAAGCCGGTAGCCCCGATGGTTATGTTGCCAAAACAGTTGCCCGGGTAAGAAGAGGCAGCATATCTATTGTCATTACCAGCTGCGGTTACCAGAGTGACATTTCTAGTTCTAGAAGCATTGATAGCCAGCTGTGTCGGTGAATATTTTGAGCAGGTAGTTACCGCTGATGAACCGATAGAGAGGTTGATTACTTTAGCCAAATAACGGTTGGTTGGGACATCGGTAATGGCAACACCGATGGCGTAGTTAATGCCCGCAGCAATGTCAGTTTCACTTCCACCATTTACCCCAAGAACTCTAACTGGCTGAACTTTAACATTCGGTGCAATACCGGAAATACCAATCGAATTTGATTCAGCGGCAACGATACCGGCCACGTGAGTGCCGTGCCACGAACTAGGTCGATTGGTAGCCAAATCGTAGTCACCTGGATCGGTCGGGTCTGCGTCTCGTCCATTACCGTCCCGCGAATTTGATGAACTTGAAATTAGGTCATAGCCGGGTACAAGATTTGCGTTGAGGTCAGGGTGTGCTGTGATACCGGTGTCGATGACGGCAACTACAACGCTCGGGCTGCCCTTAGTAAGTTCCCAAGCCTTAGATACATTCATTCCATACGGTGAATCCAAGTACCACTGCTGATCCAGCATTGGGTCTTGTGCTTCGGCAATTAAATTAGAAGACGCACTACCTCTGGCATTAGTAGCTGTGACTCTGACCGAATATTTCTTACCGCCAGCCAACCCACTCAGCATGCAGCTGTTGGAGGTCGTGTTACAGGTTGAGGTTAGGTTATCGCTCGTGGTTCCAACCACGGTGTAACTGGTTGCCAGTCCACCGCGTTCAATACTGCTTTGCGCCAGCCAAGTTACCGTCGGAGTGCTGGAGGTGATGACTCCTGCGCTTTGCAGCACAGGAGCCGTAGGAGCAGTCGCCGGTGTAATGCTGGCAACGCTCGAGTAGGCACTGACTGCCATGTACTTTGAATCAGCTGTTTTAGTTACCGCAGCGACTTTAAATTTTGCTGAAGCTCCAG
>JAURJV010000009.1 GCA_030832065.1 Rhodoluna sp.
CCGCAAAACCTGGCCAACTCAGCTAGATCGCTTGGAATGATTGTTAACTCAAACCCAGTATTCCTAAAAGTAGCCACCGGCAAGGTTTTAGGATCAGCAGTTCCTGCTTCAGTGAGTGCCTCTGGCGCTATTTCAAGTAACCTGATTGCCAACGCGGCTCTGGTTTCTAAGAGCAATCCGACAAAACTTACTTCAACCAAGATCGAAGTACCAAAAACAACTCCGGTAAGCCCTAAGAGTGTCACAACTAATAAATCGGGTGGCGCTGAAGTAGTTTTGCCAAGTGGTGGTATTCCCGCTTCACCAACGCACTAAGAATTAGGTAGGTCTCTTCGTGCACACAGACTTGACTGACAAGAGACAAAAACGTCTCACGCTATTTGTCATCGCAGTTCTAATTCTCTTCATTGGTCGTCTGGTCTGGTACCAAATAATTGATGCCCCAAACATCAACAAGGTTTCCAGTGAAGCCATGGTGAAGGAGTCAACCCTCCCAGCTATTCGTGGTGAAATAAAGGACAGCCAAGGAAACATCCTTGCTTCAACTGAGAAGACCTGGGACATCAACATTGACCCACTGAATGTTGGTCCAGTTGTCCTGGAGATCGATGGGCAAAAAGTACCTTTCACTAAGGAACAGATTGCGGAGAAGTTAGCCCAGATTCTTAGAATTCCAACCGAGTCAGTGCTCAGCAAAATGACTGGAGTTGGCCGCTTTGCAAACCTGAAAAAATCAGTCAGTGCTTCGACCTTCACAACACTGAAGAATCTCGACATCCCTTGGGTGTATTACGACCTTAAACAGTCGAGACACTATTCAAATGGTGCAGTTGCCGGTAACCTACTCGGCTTCGTTGGTTCGGATGGAGCTGCCCTAGCAGGGATTGAAAGAACCCACAACGCTTGTTTGGCTGGAACAGACGGCAAAGAAAAATATGTTCAGGGTGCTGACCTGATTAAGATTCCTTCTTCGATTCAAACCATAGTTCCTGTAAAAAACGGTGGAGATGTTGTCCTGACCATTGATGCCGATCTTCAGTACGCAGCTCAGCAGGAGATGGCTGCAACAGTTCGAAGACTTAAAGCTGACTGGGCAAGCGCAATCGTGATTGAAGTAAAAACTGGCAGAATTCTTGCCGCAGCCGAGGCTCCCTCTGTCGATCCGAACAACCCTGGTGGGGTTGCTGAGCGTAATCGTCACTCTAGAATCTTCCAGGCTGCCTTCGAGCCAGGTTCCATCCTCAAACCGGTTGCCGCAGCCACTGCAATAGATAAAGGTAAAGCCACCCCAACCACCAAAGTGGTTGCGCCGGATAAGTTGCGAATGCCTTGGGGCGAATACATCAACGACTCAGAGCGACATGCTCCAGAGAAACTAACTCTTACCGGAGTGCTGAAAAACTCTTCGAACACCGGCCTAGTCCAGATCGGTGGGAAAGTCGATTCGGCCACTCGATACGACTACATGTTGAAGTTTGGTATGGGAGCAAAAACTGGAGTTAATTTCGAAGGTGAATCTTCCGGTTTGCTTACCAAATACACCACTTGGGACAAAATGACTGACAAGGTGGTCATGTTCGGTCAAGGTGTATCGCTAACTCCAATCCAGACAGCGATGATCTACCAAGCCATCGCCAATAAAGGTGTTCGACTTTCGCCAATCTTGGTTGACCGCTGTGTTGATACTTCTGGCTCAGAGACTAAAACCACCGTGCCAGGTTCAGTTCGAGTTCTCTCTGAATCCACTGCGGCTCAAACTTTGGACATGCTAGAAAAAGTTGTTGAGCAGGGTCCGATTGGTAAAACCGCAAGAATTGCTGGTTACCGTGTCGGAGGGAAGACCGGAACAGCTCAGATTGCTGAAGGTAAGGGCTATGGTTACCTGCACGCCGTTTCATTTGTGGGTATCGCCCCGATTGAAGACCCACAATTTGTTGTTGCTGTTACTGCCTACAAATCAAGAACAGTAAGCAACTCGCTCGGGGCAACCCCCGGCTTCGTCGCAATTATGAAGCAGGTGCTGAAGACTTATAAGGTGCCGCCTTCGACCACCAAGTCTAAGAAAATTCCTACGGAGTGGAAGTAATGGAGATCAAACAGTCCATACCACCAATCCTTAGACCGATTCAGGTTTCACCCGTGTCTTTTCAATCACTCGCGGCACACTTTGGCCTCGAGTCTTCTGGAAGAGAAGCAGACATCACTGGGATTAGCATGAGCACTGCAGATTTGCGACCAGGAGATCTATTTGTTGCGATGCCCGGCTTGAAAAACCATGGAGCAAACTTTGTGGCACAAGCGATTGAACTTGGTGCGGTGGCGGTAATCTCCGACACAAAGGGATTAGAAATCATTGGGGAACTAGCAGTTCCAACTGCGAAATTGGAGAACCCCAGAATGCGTTTGGGTGACCTGGCTGCGTTTGTTTACGGAAACACCGAAGGCAACATGCCTACCTTGTTTGGAACCACCGGCACCAACGGAAAAACTTCAACAACATATCTCCTGGAGGCAATTTTGCGTCAGCTCGGGAGAGTAACCGGGCTAACTTCAACCGCTGAGCGTCACATAGCTGGCGAAATAATTGTTAGCCGATTAACCACACCTGAATCGACCGAGATGCATGCCCTGATTGCCAGGATGCGTGAAAAGAAGGTTAGCGATGTTGCTATTGAAGTTTCGGCTCAGGCTCTGACTCAGCTTCGAGTTGACGGCCTGCATTTTGATGTTGTTGGATTCACGAACCTGACTCACGATCACTTTGACGACTATGACGGTTTCGAGGATTATCTAAAGGCAAAAGCAAAGCTCTTTACCAAAGCTAAAGCTGAACGAGGCGTAGTTTGTCTGGATACTGAATATGGCAGTCGAATCGTTGAACTGAGTGAAATTCCCACAGTCACTATTGCTAGTAAGGCTGGGGTTAATGCGGATTGGACTGTAAAGGTAACGGAGGAGCTCCCTGGGGTTACCAAGTTTGAGTTGGTTGGACCGGAGAATCAGCACCTGTCCAGTTCGGTGCCACTGCTTGGCGCACACATGGCGCTTGATGCTGGGTTAGCTATCGTGATGATAGTTGAGGCTGGATATAGCTTTGAAAATATCGCAGCGGCTATTAGGGCAGGAATTGATGCATATTTACCTGGTCGAACCGAGTTGGTTTCACCACCAGCTGCACCAAATGTTTATGTTGACTTTGGTCACTCACCAGATGCCTTCTTGAACACTTTAGCTGCCGTGCGCAAAGCTACTAAAGGCAAGGTCCTGATGCTTTTTGGAGCGGATGGTGACCGCGATGCAAGTAAACGTCCCGAGATGGCTAGAGTCGCCGCGGCGGGCTGTGACATTTTGGTGATCACTGATCACCACCCGAGGTTTGAAGACCCAGCCAGCATTCGTAAAACACTGGTGGATGCTGCCCGTGAGTTCAGACCGGATTTAGAAATACATGAAGTTTCTCCACCGGAACAGGCAATTCGGGTTGCTGTAAAACTGGTCAAACCAGGCGATGCGATATTGTGGGCAGGGCCAGGGCACCAAGATTACCGTGACATCGAAGGCGTTAGAACTCCTTACTCAGCTAGAGCTGAAGCTAGAGCTGCACTAAAGGAACAGGGATATTAATGATTACCCTTTCCGCTGGCCAAATCGCTAAAGTAATCGACGCTGAGATATTCGGCGATGACAATACGTTGTGCTCAGGTTCAGTTGAGACAGATTCAAGGCTATGTAAGGCGGGATCACTTTTCGTCGCTAAACCCGGTGAAATTACTGACGGACATTTGTATATTCCCAATGCAATGGCAAATGGTGCAGTCATAGCAATTGTTGAACGTAAAGTTGATGAACCTATAGTCCAACTGTTAGTCAAAGATGTTGTCGTGGCTCTGGGCCAACTCGCTAAGTATGTGGTGCAAGAGGTTAGAAGTTTAGGGCATCTCAAGGTCGTTGGGGTAACTGGTTCAAACGGTAAGACCACCACAAAGAATATGCTCAGGCAAATATTAAGTAACTTTGGTGAAACGGTTGCCCCTGAAGAATCTTTTAACAATGAGGTTGGCGCACCCTATTCGATGCTCCGCATTGATAACCAAACCAAATTTCTAGTAGTCGAATATGGCGCTGGAGGACTGGGCAGCATAAATTACCTTGTAAAACTGTGTAAGCCAGATATTGCAGTTGAACTCAAGGTTGGCATGGCTCACGCTGGGGAATTTGGCGGCATAGACAGCACGGAAAAAATAAAAGCGGAACTAATTACCGATTTGGATGCCAGCGATGTTGCGCTATTGAATTTTGATGATAACCGGGTAAAAGCGATGGCAGCGAAAACTAAAGCCAAAGTCGTCTCCTTCGGGGTATCTGAAGATTCTGATTACCGGGCCAGTGACATAGCTCTTTCAATAGCTGGCACGAGTTTTAGTTTTCATAAGCAGAACCTTGCCGCAATGCCGGTTCAGCTTCAGATTCTCGGTGACCACCATGTTTATAACGCTTTAGCCAGCCTCGCTGTTGCTGACATTCTTGGTCTTGATCTAGCAGTTGCTGTAGCAGCTTTAGAGAAGATGAAGTTAGCTGAACGCTGGCGAATGCAGGTTGGCCATCGAGTCGACGGCGCTGTGATCATTAATGATGCTTATAACGCCAGCCCAGATTCCATGAAGGCTGCCCTGATGACCTTGGCGGAGCTTGGCAGACAGACTGGTCGAAGAACCATAGCTGTGCTTGGCGAAATGGCTGAATTGGGGGTTTACTCGAATGACGAACACGATGCTATCGGCAGGCTTGTAGTTCGACTTAACATCGACCAGCTGGTTGTTGTTGGTGCTGGGGCGAAACTGATCCACATGGGTGCATCGCTTGAAGGTTCTTGGGATGGGGAATCAAAGTATTTCGATGAAATCTCCACGGCATCCGAGTACCTCTCTGGAATGCTAAAGGGAGAGGAAATTGTCTTGGTGAAGTCGTCCAAGTCAGCAAACTTGCGCTTCCTCGGTGATGAACTTTTGGAGGTGTCTGAGTGAGAGCTCTGCTACTAGCTGGTTTTCTCGGCCTCGTTTTCGTGTTAATCCTTACCCCAATTCTGATCAGGATTTTCAAAAAACTTGACTGGGGCCAGGTCATTCGTGTGGACGGACCTAAGTCTCATCACGTTAAGCGCGGGACGCCAAACATGGGTGGTATTGCCATCATCATTAGTTCCGTTTCCGGATATTTTGTAGCCAAGGCATACAACGGGGAGCCACCGACTTATTCAGCAATGTTAATTTTGTTTATGATGGTTGGGCTTGGTTTCGTTGGCTTTATCGATGACTTCCTGAAAGTAAGAAAACAAAACAGTGCTGGGCTACCAGGAATTTTCAAGATACTTGGTCAAGTCATAGTTGCAACTGTGTTCGCCTATGCTGCTATTTCAAATAAGGACGCCGCTGGCTTGACTCCGGCATCCACAAAAATATCGGTCTTCAGAGACACTGGAATAGATCTGATGAAACTAGCTCCGCAAACCTGGGGTGATGTTGCAATTTGGATTGGTGTCGGAGCATTCCTGTTCTGGATTTTCTTGATTGTTACTTCGGCTTCCAACGGTGTGAATTTAACTGATGGTTTGGATGGTCTGGCAACCGGTTCGCTCATCATGTCTATCGGAGCTTTTGCCGTGATTGGGTTCTGGAAGTTCAATCAGGCCTGTGATCTAACTAACGTTGCACCGAACTGCTATGAAACCAGAGATCCGCTAGATCTAGCAGTCGTAGCGGCAGGAATAGTCGGTGCACTTATCGGTTTCCTCTGGTTCAACACCAACCCAGCGCAAATCATCATGGGAGACAGTGGTGCCCTAGGTTTAGGTGGCGCG
>JAURJV010000039.1 GCA_030832065.1 Rhodoluna sp.
AGTCAGCCAGAGTGCTAAACCAGAGATAAAGATCAGTAACCCGCTAAAGCCCAGTCCGATGACCCGATACTGAGCGACAATGGCATCATTTTGCCGAATTGGTAGCCCGACAACTACTGAACCAGCCATGTCTTTGGAGGGCAGCGCTACAAAGCGCCAAGGGGTCATAGTTTTACCATCACGCAGGGTGATCTCGGCGGTGAAAGGGATACCTCTGGTGGCTTTGACCGAGACCACATTGAATTGAGAAAGGTTCGGCAGTTGGGTTCTCTCGGTGGGGGCTGAAACCAAGCCCAGATCGATCCGACCGGCTGGATCTAGAAAAGCAATGTAGTAATCCCCTGGCAGTGGGGGAAGAGTAATTTCCATCGAGGCCAATCTGGCTTGGATGGTAGCTGGATCTTCACTGGAGAGAGTGGTTGCTGTTTGGGAAAGCAAGCTGTCGGTATTCTGCTGCAGATAGGTTTTTAGCAGTGCCATAGTTCCAGTCAGGCTGATACCTAGGAGAATTCCGATAACACCGACAGAAATAGCAGTCAGTCTGGTTCGAAGTGAGATTCGCCCCCAGATACCATCACTGGATAGTTTCGGAAAAGTGAATTTCATTAGTCGTTAAAGGTTCTAAAAATGTAACCGACGCCACGCTTAGTTTGAATCAACTGATTCTTACTGAGCGGATCGATTTTCTTGCGCAGGTATGAAACATAGCTTTCGACTATGCCCTGCTCGCCGTTGAAGTCATATTCCCAAACGTGGTCAAGAATCTGATCTTTGCTCATTACTCGGTTTGCGTTAGACATCAAGAATCTGAGCAGTTTGTATTCGGTTGGCGAAAGATCTATCTCGGTGCCATTGACAAATACCTCGTGGGCATCCTGATTGATTTTGATTTCTCCGACTTCGATGATTGATTCTTCAGCATCCTGCTTTTTGGTTCTGCGCAGAATGGCATTGATTCTGGCGATTACCTCATCGATAGAAAAAGGTTTAGTCATGTAGTCATCGCCACCGACGGTGAGTCCAGTAACTTTATCTGCGCCATCATCACGAGCTGATAGGAACAGCACCGGGACGTCGATCTGCATTGATCTGAGTTTTTGAGTGACGCTGAAACCAGACTGATCCGGCAGCATGACATCCAAAACGATTATGTCCGGGTTGGCTTTTTCGGCTACCTGCACGGCTTCGGTTCCAGTTCCAACTGAGTAGACGCTGAAGCCAGCGAACTTCAAACCAGCTTCAAGTAGGTCTCTGATGTTCTTCTCGTCATCGACGATCAATACGCGTGGTGTTTTCATGGCTCTAATCTGTCAGGGGAGGTTAGTTAAAGCCTGAATATAGCCTGTGAATAGGCTGGGAGTCAAAGATCCTGGATATCTAGGATTTCGTAGGCATAGCCTTGCTCGGCTAAGAACCGCTGACGGTTCTGGGCAAAATCTTGATCCACCGTATCTCTGGCTATCAGAGTGTAAAAAGAGGCTGAACGACCATCAGCTTTAGGTCTGAGTAATCTGCCCAGCCGTTGTGCTTCTTCCTGTCTAGAACCAAATGAGCCTGAAATTTGGATAGCCAACGAAGCTTCAGGCAGGTCAATCGAGAAGTTGGCGACTTTGGAGACCACCAGAACATTGATTCTGCCCTCACGGAATTCCCCAAAGAGTTTCTCCCTGGTATTGACCGGTGTGTCACCGGTGATTAGTTCAGCATCCAGGGACTCAGCAACCTGGTGCAGCTGATCCAGATATTGACCGATGATAAGTGTCGGCTCACCCTGATGTTTGGTAAGGATTTTACTAATCACTGGAATCTTGCTGGAAGATGTGGCAGCCAAGCGATACTTATCCTCATTATTGGATATCGCATACTCGAGGTGTTCGTCATCAGGAAGATCAATTCTCACCTCGTAGCATTTGGCCGGCGCTATGTAACCTTGCTCTTCAATTTCTTTCCAAGGTGCATCGAAACGCTTTGGACCAATCAACGAGAAGACATCGCCTTCTTTACCGTCTTCACGAACCAGGGTTGCGGTTAGACCAAGTCTTCGTCTAGCCTGCAAGTCGGCAGTCATCTTAAAAATCGGTGCAGGCAGAAGATGCACCTCATCGTAAACAATCAAACCCCAGTCGTTGTCATTCAAGAGGGCGAGGTGAGTGTATTCACTTTGCTTTTTAGTGGTCAGGATTTGATAGGTGGCTATGGTCACTGGCGCGATCTCTTTTACCGACCCGCTGTATTCGCCAATTTCATCTTCCCGGAGGGTAGTTCGTTTCAGTAATTCAGTTTTCCACTGCCTAGCTGAGACAGTATTGGTCACCAAAATCAGAGTATTTGTTTTAGCTACCGCCATAGTGGCTGCACCTACGATGGTTTTGCCGGCACCACAGGGCAAGACAACCACTCCAGAGCCGCCCTCCCAGAATCGCTCAACGGCTTGCTCCTGATAGTTTCTAAGATTCCAGTTAGTCTCCATCAGGTCTAAACTCAATGGCTTACCTGGTGCAAATCCAGCTAGGTCTTCGGCTGGCCAACCCAGCTTTAGAAGCTCCTGTTTAATCTGTCCTCTGGCCCACTCTGCTATCTGCCAGGAGTTCTCGTCAAGTTTGTCGACAAGAAGCTCACTGACTTTTCGCTGCCGGGTTACCTCAGCCAAAACAGCTGGTTCTTGGGAGTGCAGCTCCAGATTGCCAGCCTCATTTTTACGAATGGTTAGCCTGCCGTATCGAGCCATGGTTTGCTCAATGTCGATGCGAATGCTCGGTGGGACTGGGAACTTCGCATAATTATCCAATACCCCCAAGACATAGTCGCTACCGTGTCCAGCGGCCCTGGCATTCCATAAGCCAAGCTTGGTGATTCGATAGGTGTGGACGTGCTCCGGGGCTCGCTCCAGTTCTGCGAAGATGGCCAAATCGTGTCTAGCGTCGCTGGCTTGGAAGTGATCTACTTCCAGCAGAGCGGTTTTATCGCTCTGAACAATTAGTGGTCCGCCGCTGAGGTTCACTGCATCACAACACTGACGATGCTAGCTAGCGGGAGCACCCGCTCACAATCCGCGCGCTTGTCCTTGGCCCGTAATCTGCCATTGGCAAGCCCGGTTGGGCTAAGAGTGTATTCACGCTGCAATTTCTTTTCCTCGATCGTGACAAGAATCGTGGCCTTATTTTTGATAGCTAACTCAATTGACCGAATGATGTCATCGCCCATCGGGTTTTCGCCTAGCCGTCGATCATGCTCGCGCCATCTGGCGATGTCGGCTTGAATGCTGTGCTGGTTGCTAACCAGGTTTATTTCCTCCTGGCTAATCCAACTGGTGATTACTTTTCCGGTATCAGATAGCGCAATCGCAGGATACTTATTTTCTCTAAGTTGGTAATAAACCACCTCTTGGTCAAATCTGGTTTGCAGCGAAAGTTCATCAATTCGGTTAAGTGCTAAAGCCTTGAGTTCACTGTCATTTAAAATTGAGGTAATCAAAATTGCATCTTTAGCCTCAATCAGAGTCCCAGAATCTTGCTGCTTCAGCGTCAAGCGTCCGAATCTTCCAGCGGTCTCTTTGATTAGGTAGTCAACCGGCTGTGGCAAATCCTTGCCGGAAAGCCTCTTGAGCGTTGCTCTGATCTCAGTTTCAGACAAACCGGTTTCCATACCGAAGGTGATGCTCAGCGCTGACATGCGATAGCTTGAGGCAACTCCTATCCTCTCGATGTCAACAAAACGTCGGATGAGCAGTTCTGTCTTGGTATCCAAAGGTCCAGTCGAGATTAAGGTTAAGTCGGCTTGGACTATCAATTTGTTCTGGACTTCGGGCAGGTGCTGGAGAATCAGGCTCTTAGCCTTAGTCAGTTCACCAAGTAATGCTGGCTTAAACCAGCTCGATGCCTCAGAGTTCGCAGTCAGCCCGATTAGCTCAGCCAGGGAAATCAGATTGGTCATGTGTGAGGTGATGCCATCAGTGGCCAGCGGAAAACGCTTCTTAATTGCCTGAAGCAAATTAGTTTCATTGGCTAATTCGTTAGCTGACTCAGGTCCAATCAGATGTAGCCAGCTGGTGGCCAAGAGTGCCCAGCGATCTTCAATACTGCTGGAAAGCCAACTTTGGTAGTTGGGGCCAACTCGCCAACGTTTGTGATATAAAACTGTCAAACCCGATATTCGGGCCAGTTCATAAAGCGACTCGGCGTATTTGGTTTCTTTACCTAAGAAGCTGGCTAGCCGCTTAAACTCTGCTTGACCGACACCGCCACGACCAACCTCTGGAACATAGCGATGCTCAAGTTCAATTACCAATTCGGTTATAGCCTGAACTGTCTCAAAGGCACCGATTCCCGCAAGTGGATCGACCTGAGCTAAGTTGACACTTTTAGTCTCGGCTACGGCTTCGGCATTGACAGCAAGTTTTGCCAAGAGAGAAGAGGTAACCAATTGCTTAAATGTGAGTTTGGCGGTTTCCAGCGGAAGGTATTTCTTGTCTTCCTTGTTAACTAGAAACAGTTTTGCCAAAACCTCGAGGCTAGCCTGATCGGCTTTAGTGGTTTTATTATTCAGCAGGTTGTGAAATGCGATGATCTGATTGCTGGTTAGCCCGGCAACGGCACCTTTCATGTTCTGCGGTTTGACTAGGGCTGCAGCAAAGTCGAAGAAATCTTTGAAGTTAGCCGAAGGCATCAGGCGAATACCGATGATTCTCTCCAGCTCTGTATCACTAGAACGCGATAGAGCTTTGGCTACTTCTAATACTTCTGACATTTACTTTGAACTACTTTTCTTTCTTCTAGAGCTGAGAATTAGTACCCCGACTAGACATAGAAAACCGAACGGTAAAGCCAGCATCGGCACTAAACCAAGACCCACGGGAACCCAGGCATTATTGCTGAATGCGGCTAGAAGTATCACTATTACAGCAAGAACTGACACTGCGACAGACCCTACGAACCCGTAGGCCAGTAGGTTCTCCAGCTTGCTGGAATCTTTATCTTTATTTGCCATCCTTTTAGGATACTTGCTCTAAAGAAGTAAAATGGAGGCTGGGCTAGAAAGAGGTAGTTATGCCAACCGGACACGTAAAGTTCTTTGACACCGTCAAAGGCTTTGGCTTTGTGCAATCAGACGAGGGAACCGAAGCGTTCCTGCACGTCACCGCCCTACCTGACGGCCTGACCGACATCAAGCCGGGCACTCGAATCGAATACAGCATTGTTGACTCCAAACGAGGCGCTCAGGTTATGACCATGCGCGTACTAGAGGTTCCAGAGAGCCTGGAGAAGAAGCAGCGTGCTGCCAGTCGGATGAAGAATGAAGACTTAGTCATTTTGGTTGAGGGTCTGATCTCCGCTCTGGATAACATCCGTCCCGGAGTGGAACACGGTCGTCTGCCAGAAGGTGCCAGTGCCGATAAACTCGCTCGACTGCTTAGAACACTCGCAGATCAGCTGAAGAGCTAATGGCTAAGGCTAGAAAACTTCCAAAATTCGTCAAACTGGTTAGACCGGCTAAGAAAGCTAAAAACAAGTTTGATCTGAAAGCCGTTGCCGAGGTGGCCGCTAAAAGCGCTGCTGGAAAAACTGAGATCGGTGCCTTCATCGAAGTGATCGAAGAAGGCGATGGTGTTAGCACTTTTCTCTGGGAGGCCAAGCAACCGGGTTACCAAGGTTGGCGCTGGAGTGTTAGCGTTGCTCAAATTGACTTCGATACCGAACCAACCCTGAGTGAAGTGGTTTTAGTACCCGGGCCAGATTCCCTAATTGCACCTAACTGGGTGCCCTGGGCGGATCGCTTAGCTGACTATCAAGCACTCCAGGAAGAACTAGAAAAGCAGGCAGCTATAGATGCTGAATCAGCGGTCGCCGACCTTGAGCCAGGCGAAGACACCGAGGACAAGAGCAACTAGCGCTGTGTATGGGTACCAAACTTTGTTTGGGCTGGTAATGCTGTCGTAGAAGAAAACAATCAAAACGAGACTGATGGCAAAGATGGCCATGCCGACCAAAACTGCTTTCTTGGCAGTTCCCTTCATCGGTTCAGGATCGGGCTTACGTTCCGAGTCTTTAACTATCCAACGCATATTTATATTCTCTCAACCACGAAGTCAATTGCCGCGGTAAGTCTCTCAACATCGGTGATGTCGATAGCTGTGAAGGTTGCGATTCTTAGTTGGTTCCTGCCGAGTTTGCGATAGGGATCGACATCGAGTATTCCATTTTCCCTAAGTACTTTAGAAACTTCCATCGCGTGAACAGTTTCGGCAAAGTCGATGGTGCAGACCACCTGCGACCGATGCGCTGGATCCGTGACAAAGCAGCTGGCGAAGGAAGCACGCTCTGCCCATGCATAGACAAAGGCAGAGGCAGCTTTAGTCTTGGCATCAGCCCAAGCCAGCCCACCATTCGAATTGATCCATTTGATCTGTTCGTTCAGAAGCACCAGGGTTGCAAGCGCTGGGGTATTCAGAGTTTGATTCTGTCTTGAATTATCTAAAGCAACTTTGAGTGATAGAAACTCAGGGATATAGCGATCGGTTGCTGCAATCTCTTCAATTCGCGCAATGGCCTTAGGGGATACCAAGGCTAGCCAAAGCCCTCCGTCAGATCCGAAATTCTTTTGCGGGGCGAAGTAGTAAACATCAGTTTCCTGAGGATCAAAGTCAACCCCACCTGCGCTGCTGGTCGCATCGGTTAGAAAAAGAGCATCCGAGTCAGCAACTACCCTGGCCACCGGAGTTATCACACCGGTTGAGGTTTCATTCTGCGGATAGACATATTGCTTAACCCCAGCCTCGGCTAGCAGCTCGCCTCTGGAACCGACTTCGGAAGTGATTACGGTTGGTGATTCCAGAAAAGGAGCTTTTAGAGCGTTGGCAAACTTGGCGCCGAATTCGCCGTGAACCAGAGCCTGCGATTTGCCTTTGGCAAGGCTGTAGGCGGCAGCGTCCCAGAATGCGGTAGAGCCGCCGTTGCCGAGGATGATCTCGTAGCCTGGGGGATTGTGAAAAAGTTCTAGCAGACCTGACTGAATCTGTTTGACCAGTTCTTTGATGGGGGCCTGCCGGTGTGAAGTTCCCAGCAGGTGAGCGTTCTTGACCAGGGCATCTAATTGAGCCTCACGTATTTTTGACGGCCCACACCCAAAACGGCCATCAACGGGCAACAAATGTTCTGGGATTTTTATCGTAGGCATTGCTTCAAAGTTTAGCCGAGTTGGCGAGGAACATTTAGGCTAGAGGGGTGAGCGACCTGATTGATACCACTGAGATGTATTTACGTACCATCTTGGAACTGGAAGAAGAAGGTCATACCCCGATGCGTGCTCGTATCTCAGAGCGGCTCGATCAGTCTGGTCCAACTGTTTCCGAAACCGTGGCCAGGATGGAAAAGAACGGACTGGTTCTGGTAGCCGATGACCGGCACTTGGAGCTGACCGAACAGGGACGAAAACTAGCTACCGAGGTAATGCGCAAGCACCGTTTGGCTGAACTGCTTTTAGCTGAGATCATCGGCCTCGATTGGCACCTGGTTCACGAGGAGGCCTGCCGCTGGGAGCATGTGATGAGTGAGCAGGTGGAACGACGCATTCTTGAATTAGTCCCAGACCATGAAATTTCACCTTTCGGTAATCCGGTGCCAGGTCTTGAACTCTTGGGGGTAGGCAAAGCCAAAGCTAAGGATGAGAAAGTGCAACCGCTGATTGAACGGTTGGGTGAGCCAGTGCTGTTGCGTCGCATAGCCGAACCGCTGCAGAGCTACCCGGATATTTTAGCCCACCTGGCTGCGGCCGGGATAGTCCCTGGGGCCACGATTACTGCAAGCCAGGCAGCCAACCGCATTGATGTTAGCGACCAAACCGGTCAACACTCGGTGAGTTTGACCGCTTTTGATGCAGCCAATATCTTCGTAGTTTCCCTGTAATTTAGGGCTTTAAGCCTGAATTTAGCCTGAGTATCGGTGAATGTGGGTAAAGCCCACCCCTTGTTTCGGGGTAAAATCTAAGTACCTCAATCAGCCAACCCAGATTGAGTCGCGATTTTGATTCGCATCATCATCGGAAGTTCAATCCGATCATGTTCAGGAGGAAAAGTTTGGCAGATAAGCCTTCAGGTAGACGTCGCGCAGATGTCGAGATAAATGTTCTCGAGTCTTTCGAACTGCGTAGCCGTCGTTCAGTCCGCGAATCTCAGGCGCGTAAACAAACGCGTAAGGATTTGCGTGCCCAAAAGAAGGCAGCCAAACTAGACCGCAAGTATTTCGCGCAGAACCCACCAACCAACCCGATGGCTACCGTGGATACTTTTGTCGCCGGTGTAGTTAAACCACCGTTGAGAAAGCGTGAAAGCTTCAAGACCTCACTGGTATTGACCTTCACCGCAGGTGTAATCGCAACTGTCGCACTACCTGCCTATGCCTACTCGCCAGCGGTTACCGCACTTTCAGGCTTCACCGACGGCACCGGCTCAGATGCCCAGACCATCAACCTGATTCGGGAGACCGCTATCAACTACGAGCGTGGCTCACTTGGCATGATGAACGCAGCCGATCTCGAGCGCATGAACAACCGAAACAACTACCTGAGCTACAAAGGTCTGACGGCCGTTGAACTGGCAATGTCACCAAACTACGTTGATTTGAACTCAGATGACATCATGAAGGTTGCCGCTAAATACGTAGGCGTTCCCTACATTCTTGGTGGCGAGCTACCAACCGGGTTGGACTGCTCTGGTTATACCCGTCTAGTTTTTGCTGAGTTTGGCATCCTGCTCCCACACTCTGTAGTCGCTCAATCTTATGACCCGAGAGTCCGAAGAATTCCAAGGTCAGAAGCTAGACCTGGCGACTTGGTGATCATGAAGAACCTAAGCCACGAAGGTATCTATGCCGGCTCGGGTATGTTCTATCACGCACCAAGACCAGGCGACCGAGTCAAGTTGGCCCCGATATTCACCGACAACTATTACATCGCTCGAATCATTAACTAAATAAACACCTTTTCGTAACTTTTCGTTGCGGTGTGTTATTTCACAATATCCAAAGCTCAGGTCTAAAGTGGTGGCAAGTATTCTTTCCGACCTAGCAAGGAGATACCAATGGATACAAGACACGTGCCCGCCAAGCACGAGTTTTGGCACGCCCATATAGTTTGTCCTTGTCAGGCTAGGCCTTAGCGCGTCACCGTGTTCGGTGGCGCGTTTTTTATTGGTGCGGTTAGAGAACTTAACGAAAACCTGCAATCCGTGCAGGTGATTTCGAAAGGAAAAGTAAATGAGAACTCTAGTTCTAAATGCTGGTTATGAACCGCTGGCCGTGGTGTCTTTCAAACGAGCCATCGTCCTGGTGCTAAATCAGAAAGCTACTGTTTTGGAAGGATCTCAGGAGCGTAAGGTTCACTCCGCTACCGGAGAGTATGAGCTGCCTTCAGTAATTCTGCTCAGTAGATATGTCCGAGTGCCGGGCTCTAGAAATATTCCACTTTCGCGCCGAGGTGTCCTTAGAAGGGATGGTTATCGTTGCGCATATTGCAAGCGAGCAGCCAACACCGTTGATCACGTCCAACCCAAATCCAGAGGTGGAAACGATTCGTGGGAAAACCTGGTTGCCTGCTGTTTGCGTTGCAACAACGTTAAAGGGGATAAGACTTTGCACGAACTTGGCTGGGACCTCTCCTTTGCGCCAAAGATGCCTACCGGTGGAGCCTGGTTGGTGAGGGGAGCAGAACGAGTTGAACCTGAGTGGGATGAATATCTCAGACTCAGTAACGCAGCTTGAGTGCCCCCGAGAAGAATCGAACTTCCGCACATGGTTTAGGAAACCACTGCTCTATCCACTGAGCTACGAGGGCAAAATACCTTGCAAACATCAAACTTACCCGAATCTGGCCGAGCCTACGATGTTCGAAGTTAGGCAAAAGTTAGGCTAGTTCCCTGATGACTGAAAACGCTAAAGCCCAATTTGACCGTTGGCTCGAACAAGTTCGAGGTATCGGTGGGGCTAATCCGTTAACCAACTTGGACACCGAGGTCTTAGGTCTAATTGATTTGGAGCGGGCCCACCCGATTGGGCTGTCCATGTTCACTAAGAGTCACCGCGGACTTTTAGCCAACCTGATTCGTGATCCGATTGCCTATTCCAAGGCAATAACTGAGGCTCGAAGAATCAAGATTAAGAGTGAGCGGCTGCTCTCCAACTTCGGGATCGACAGCCTATTCTTGCTTGCTGGCTCAGTGGACTTCACCCCAGTAAAACTTGACCGGCAGATTCCAGTGGTTATGTGGGAAGCCGAGCTGATTCGTCGCGGAGCTGACTTCGAGCTTGGCTTACTTGGTGAGCCAATGGTAAACCCAGAGTTGATTTTGACTCTGAAAAACGAGTTCAACATAACTTTGGATGTCAACAAGTTACTTAGAATCTATAAAGATTCCAGCGACCTAGTCCCGATCACCCTGCTCAGTTTTCTAGCTGATACCTGCAACTCGGTCCCAGAACTTGAGATTCATCGTTCACTGGTGCTGACCAATGTCATCATAGCTCCAACACTCATGCTGCACGAGATCACTGGTCCAAATTCGCTGGCTAAGGAACTGGCTACCGGCATCGTTCCGGAGCGACACCACGAACTAAAACTTTCACCACTGATTGCCGGTGATGCTGACCAAGAGCAAATCCACATCGTCACCAGAGCAGTAAATGGAGAATCGTTCGCGGTGGAAACACTGCCTGGTACCGGCTACACCCAAACGGTAGCGAACATTCTGGCCTCGCTCTCAGCTCAGGGTAAACGAGCTTTAGTCTTGGCACCGAGAAGACAAACCCTAAACGAATTAGCCGATCGGTTAGCTCAATTCGGTTTGGCAGGACTTATGGTGAGGGCTCACTCGGTCTGGCTCGATGCGGTTTCGGCTATTTCAAGATTTGAGAAAGCCAGCTCAACTGACCTGTCGGTTTCTAATGATCTTAGAAACAGGAGTGAAGCTGCCCTTGAGAGTTACTTTGATTCTTTGCACCGTGAACACCCGGTTCTAGGAGTAAGCATCAGCGATGCTCTGGAGAAACTGGCACTGCTAAGTGCGCTACCGAAGCCACCGAAAACCACTGCCAGAATTACCGGTACAGCTCTTTTTGAAACCCGAAACCGAACCCAAGCCTTAGCCCTGCTCCATGAGGCAGTCGAGTTGGGGGAGTTCGATAAGGTTAACCAAGCCAGCCCTTGGTTCAATGCTCAGTTTGCCGATGTTAGTGAAGTTCCACGAGTGATTGGTTTGGCTGAGCGTTTAGCTGAAGATGTTTTACCCACGCTAGGTCAGAAGTTAGATGACTTTGCCAACCAGGTTCACTTCCCGCTGGCTCAAAATGTAGCAACTTGGGGAGAGTATCTTCGCCTACTCATTAACGTTCGTAACACCCTGGATCGATTCAAGCCAGAGGTATTCGATCGACCGCTCGATGATTTGATAACCGCTACGAGTGCCAGAAAAGAAGCATCAACCATGTCGGGGAAAACCCGCAGAGCCCTCAGTAAGCACGCTAAAGAGTATGTCAGAGCCGGGGTGAGTGTCACCGACTTGCACTCCGCGCTGCTTCAGATCCAAGAGCAGGCGACACAGTGGCGCGAGCTCTGTTCACAGCCAATTAGACCGGCAGTTCTGCTTGGACTGGATGACGCTCAAGTTATTTACCAGTCGTTGGTTGCCGATCTGATCAAACTTGACTCCCACCTCGACCCTGATCCAGCAAGAACCGGTTTGATTGAGTTGCCGCTGGCTGCCCTGAGTGTGAAATTGAAGGAGCTATCAACCCAAACTGGCCCACTGGATAATCTGCTGGCCAAGAACGATCTTCGCCGCAGAGTCTCTGAGGCTGGGCTAAACGCTTTAGTGCGATCCCTTGCCATCAACTCAGCAAGGAACGAAGAGCTGGTCGCCGAATTTGACCAGTGCTGGTGGCTCTCGGCTCTGGAGTATCTGCTTGCCAGCGATAACAACTTCACTGCTTATACCCCGAGTGTCTTGGCTGAGCTTGAGTCAGGTTTCGTTAAGGCCGACAGCAGAGTGCTCACTGAGACCAGGAAAGAAATCTCATTTAGAACAGCTGACGCATTCGATGAGGTTACCGCGGCTAGAGCAAATGAGACCCAGGTACTCAAGACGCTGCTGAAGCAGCGGGTAGATTCCTCAGCAATCTACTCTCAGAGTGTTCCGAGCATTTGGCCGATTTTGGCCAACCACATAGGTATTTCACCGTACGAGATTTCTGAGCATCTAACCCATGAGAAGGAATTCGATCTGGTCCTAATCATGGATGGTGCTGGTACCACCGTTGCTGAAAACCTAGCCGGAATCATTAGGGGCAAGCAGATCATCGCTTTTGGTGACCCGATGATTGCCTCCGCTAACGGATTTGATGTCGAGTGGCAAGAGCACCTGAAGGCTAGGCCTGCCGAGGACGTCAGTGTCTTTGAAGTGGTGTCCGAGATTTATGGTCGGGAAGTGCTTAGAAAGTCATACCGGTTAAAGGGTCAACTTTTTGCTCAACTTTTGAACCGAGAGTTTTATCAGGGCAGGCTGCAGATCGAACCAACCGCAGCCGACTTTGATGGTAAGTCTGCCCTGGAACTTGTCATAGTTTCAGGTGACACCAAAGCTAATACCAATCGTTCAGCCAGCACAGAATCACCAGAAGCAGAAGTTGATCAGGTCATCGACCTGGTGGTGGATCACGTGCGCAACCACCCCGAACTTTCCTTGCTGGTGGTCAGTGCCAGTGCCAAGCACGCTGAAAACCTACACACCAAATTGCAGCTGGCACTGGAGGCAAGTCCAGATTTGATGGAGTTCTTCCAGAAGCACGGTAGGGAGAAATTCGAGATAGCCACCCTAGCCGATTTGAACCACCGACTGGCTGATCGAATCATTTTCACTATTGGTTTTGGGCTCACCAGCAACGGCAAGGTACTGCCACACTTCGGTTTGCTCAATGAACCTGAAGCCAAACGCTGGTTGGCTAACATGCTGGTGAGCGCTAGATACCGAATGACTATTGTCAGTTGCTTCAGTGCATACGATTTGCCGGAACTTAAAGCAGACGGGGCTACGGAGTATTTAGCCACCCTACTCAGACCTATATATAACGAGGCGGAGGAGACCGATAGTTTTGATAGCGACCCGATGCTAGGTGATTTAGCCAGAAGGCTAAAGCGCTTCGGAGTTCGAGTGGTTGAAGGCTTCGGTGAGCGAATCCCACTGGTCGCCTCATTTGGTAACCAAAATCTGATTGTTGAACCGGACTGGGCTAATCCAGAGTTAAATCTCACTGAACGAATTAGGTTACGTCCAGCTCTGCTGAGCAGCTTGGGTTGGGCCTACCAGCGGGTTTACTCTTTTGAAGTGTTCAGTGACCCACAGGATGTTGCCGAGCGCATCGCCAGAAGGCTCGGAGTGGATGTCACACCGACCATGTTAAACACCGCCCCGGTTGCCAGAGTTTTCGAGGACACCGATGTGGCTTGGGGAGATCGCTCAGACAGTAACGACCAGAGACTCAGAGACGATAAACCCCCACACTGGGGCTAGTCCGATTTAGGTGGGGTGGAGTTGTCGGTTTTATAGAAACCGGAACCCTTGAAGCTAATTCCTACAGTCCCAAATACCTTGGTTAGCTTCCCCTGACACTTCTTACAGACAGTAAGAGCATCATCGTGAATCGACTGCTGCACCTCAAATTCTTCGGCACAGCCGTCGCATTTGTATTTATAGGTGGGCATGCCTCTAGTTTATTTCGCGAATCTGAACTTCGCTAATCACACCTTTGACTGGACGGTCTGTGGCTCCAATGGGGATTCGCTCGAGAAACTCGCGCTCAAAGATAACCGCGTAGACCGGAACGCTCGGCTCTAGTTTTTCTAGCTCGCGGTCAAAGTAGCCCTTGCCTCGACCTAGCCGGTTTCCATCCCGATCTACGGCTAAAGCTGGGATCAGCATTAGATCGCCAGGGGCAATTTTGGTGGGAATACCAGTCTCCAGTTCCACCCAGCTGAGGTTCCCTTCTGGTTCAGTAATCGGGACAACTACGGGAACTGGAGAGCCGGCGATGAAATCTAGAGTTCTAGGTTCGCTGGGGTAGGACTGATAAATGGCTACACGTTTTGGCTGAATCTCGATGACTAGTTTTAGAAGATTTTCAGTTAGTAATTCGGCATGCTCTGGGAAAGGAATTTTACGAGCGCTAAGAATTAGCTGTCTAAGTTGCTCTTTCTCCTGCGCAATTTCACTCATGCCACTAATCTAGCCAGCATGAGCAATTTATTCGCACTTTCTTACGGTGATGTCAGCCTGAGAGTCGTCCGACCGAGGGATGCCAAGAACTTGGAAAGACTGGTGCTATCCAATCGTGAGTGGTTAAGACCCTGGGAAGCAACCAACCCTCATGGACCGACCTCTTTCGATTTCAAAGCTCAGATCAAAGCTCTGCTGCGCCAGATGGAAGCTAACGAAGGATTGCCGTTTCTCATCTTCTATAAAGATGAAATGGTTGGGCAATTGAATGTGGCTAACATCCTGCACGGCTCGGTCAGCTCCTGTGTGATCGGTTACTGGGTAATTCCTCAGGTAGCTGGCCGCGGAATCACTCCAACTGCAGTTGCACTGGTTATGGATTACATCTACAACTTTGTTGGGTTGCACCGAGTGGAAATAGCTATCCGTCCGGAGAACAAAGCGAGCATCAGAGTAGTTGAAAAACTTGGGCTTCGATTAGAAGGTGTCAAGAAAAACTTCATCCACATTAACAATGACTGGCGTGATCACAACATCTATGCTCTGACCTCTGAGGAAGTGTCCGAAGGTGTTTTGAATCGATGGCTAAAATCCGGAAAATAATCCAGATCTGGAGAAAATCGGGTATTTAGACACGCCGAGGGCACTCAAGAGCTCTTTTAATCATTTCCATAACCTAGAGGTATGGAATTTCTCGGATCAGGTGGTGTGCTGCTGGTCATCATCGCGGTCCTCTGGTTTGTTTTCATGACACCAAGCGGCGAACGAAGCGTTAGATCACAAAAAAGTAAGCGCAGCCGAGCTGCTAAATTACAAAAAACTCCTCGCCGAGCACCAATAACACCTAAAACCGCTACAACCCCCGTATTTATTGGCCAAGAGGCTGACCTCCAGGTGGCAACAGCACCAGAAAAAGTCGTAATTAATCGTCTACCAGATCCACTTTCAGCCAGGTTGGGAACCATGGAAAATGTTTCCTGGGCCGAGGTCCACGAAATTGATAAAGCTCGCGAAGAAAAAGAAAATCTCAACACAGAAAATCTTGACGAGATTCTTAAAAGAAGACGCTCAAACGGCTAAATATTTGCTAAAAAATTGATGAAAAGTTCTTGCATTATTTCTCGTATTTGCTAAAAAAGTTCCACTAATCTTAAACAGAACCCAACAGTTAGGAAAGTTGACAAATGGGAATTCTAGATGACCTAGTCAGAGGTAGCCGCAGAAAGGCTGCCAAGGCTGCAAAGGAAATCAAAAAGGACGTTGCAGCAGCAGCCGACAAGATTGAAGACAAGCTTGACGGTGTAGCTGATGATGTTCGTAAAGGTGTAGTGAAAGCAGCGAAGACCATCGATAAGGAACTTCCTGTAATCACTGCCAAAGCCGCAAAGGCAATAAACAAAGGTGTAGTGAAAGCAGCGAAGAAAACTCCTGCGATCACTGCTAAGGCCGAAAAGGCCATTAACAAAGGAGCGAAAGTGGCAACAACTAAAGCAAAGAAGGCAGTGGCTAAGAAGAAGCCTGCTGCTAAGAAGGCTGCACCTGCAAAGAAGGTAGCGGCTAAGAAGCCAGCTGCTAAGAAGGCAGTTGCAAAGAAGGCTGCACCTAAGAAGGCTGCACCTGCAAAGAAGGCTGCACCTAAGAAGGCTGCTGCTAAGAAGACAGTTGCAAAGAAGGCTGCACCTAAGAAGGCTGCTGCTAAGAAGACTGTTGCAAAGAAAGCTGCACCTAAGAAGGCTGCTGCAAAGAAGGCTGCCCCTAAGAAGGCTGCTGCTAAGAAGACAGTTGCAAAGAAGGCTGCCCCTAAGAAGGCTGCTGCAAAGAAGGCTGCCCCTAAGAAGGCTGCTGCAAAGAAGACTGCTGCTAAGAAGAAGTAATTTTTCTTGAGTGGTTTGACCCCGGTCTTCGGACCGGGGTCATTCTCTTAAGCGTTAGGCTTGCCTAGTGAATTCCCTCAAAGATAAATCTTCACTGGGGGAAACTTTTAACAAAATCTGGTCGGCAGCGATGTTCTCTAAATTCGCCGATGGTCTGTTTGGGGCTGCTATCCCACTATTGGCAGCATCTCTAACTCGCGACCCCGTCCTAATTTCCATCCAGTCCAACATGGTGCTGCTGCCATGGCTATTCTTTGCCATCCCACTGGGTGCTCTGGTTGATCGCTTGAACCGGCGCACCACCATGATTCTGGTCCAGGTTAGCCGAGTCCTGATTGGGGCCACGATTGCCTCCCTGGTTATCAGCGGGGAGATGAATCTGTGGTTCCTGATGTTCTTGACCTTCGCCTTTGGATTATCCGAGGTGGTTTATGACACTGCAACACAATCGAGCATTCCATCCCTCTTGAAGGGGCATCAGCTGGAGCGGGGCAATTCAAGACTCCAGATCGCCGACACTGTGATGCAAAGCTTCATCGGTGTCCCACTGGGAGCTTTCTTGTTTGCCCTGGTTGTCTACTCGCCGTTCATCGGTATTTCACTGTGTTATCTGGTCGCCATCTTCCTAGTATTCTCGCTGAGGCGAGATGCCCTTCAGGTCGAGGCTAAGTCGGTAGCACGTGCCAAACTGAGTGTCGAAATCAAAGAGGGCTTAATCTACCTCTACAGCGACAAAGTACTATTTCGACTTGTTCTAACTACAGGAATCGACGGCATGTTTTTTGCCTTGGCTCAATCGACCAGCGTCTTATTTATTCTGGATCGCTTGAAAGTTCCGGAAATTCACTACGGTTGGGTGATGCTACCACTGGCAGTTGGAGCGTTAATCGGCGCATTCCTCTCACCAAGGCTTTCGGCACGTTTCGGTAGATCAAAAACTTTGAGCGTAGCCCTGGTTGCGGCTTCCCTACCGATGCTAATTTCTGGTCTTTGGCCAAACCTGACGGTTTATCTAATCCTCGGATTTATTCAGGGACTATTTATTGCCCAGTGGAACATTCTGCTGATGTCCACCTACCATCAAATGATTCCCAATGAAATATTTGGAAGAATTCACGGCGCTAGACGAACCTTAGTTTGGGGAGTGATGCCTATCGGTGCTTACCTGGGTGGTTTGCTGGGCACCATCGATTTAGCGTTGCCGCTGATTGTCGGTGGGTTAGGTGCGCTGCTGGTAGCTGGCAGTCAAGCAAAGTTCATTGCTACTATTCGGGCGTAACTAACCATTTGCAAGCTGAGGCTAAACTCGGGTGCTCAAACTTGAATCCAGTTGCAAGCAATCGCTCCGCAGACATCTTCTGACTACAAAGCAGCAGCTCCTGAGCTCCTTCGCGGAACACTAATTTCAAAGCAAAAGCTGGAACTGGAATGAGGGTAGGTCTTTTCAATTCTTTGCCCAGAGCTTTGATCAGTTGCTTGGCTGTTGCCGGTTCCGGTGCCGTTAGGTTGTATGGTCCTGAAGCGCTCTTGTGATCAATCAGATGAAGAATAGCTCTGGCTTCATCCGGCAACGAAATCCAAGCCCACCACTGGTTACCTTTACCTAATTTGCCACCGATGCCTAGGCGAATTAGTGGCAGCAATCTGCCTAACGCCCCAAGCTTTCTGGAAAGGACCATGGTGGTTCTAACCAGCACCACTCTGACCCCGCTGGGGGCTTTCATAGCTTCGCGTTCCCACTCGTTGGCCAGGTCGGCTAGGAAGCCTTCCCCTTTTGGAGCGCTCTCGGCTAGCAAACTGTCTCCAGTGTCACCGTAGAAACCGGAAGCCGAACCGCTGACCAAGACCTTTGGTTTGTTCTTGGTTTTGGCAATGGCTTGAACTATGGTCCGAGTGCTGAGAATGCGTGAGGAGATCAACTCTTTTTTGTATTCACGAGTCCACGGAAGCTTTCCGGTGGTTGCTCCAGCCAAGTTGACCACAGCATCAATGTCTTCTAGCACCTTGGCATCCAGTTCAAGTTTTAGTGGGTTCCAGAAGACCTCATTGGGCTGGGTTGGTGTTCTGCGGACCAGAACAACCGGTGTATCGCCTCGGGCAATCAGTTGCTTTTGCAGTTCGGTGCCAACTAGGCCACTGGCCCCGGATAGCAGTACTCTCATCGGTTACTCCTTGAATGGGCCAAAGATAGGATTCCAAGCCTCGATGGTGCGTTCCCCAATCATGCCAGCAATTTCAAACGGGTCTTGATCGAGCAACTGGTTTAGCTCTTCGATGCTCTCGGCGCGCCAAATCAAAAGCGCTGCTTGGCGATCAACCATCGGGCCGCTGGCTAGTAGCGACCCAGCTTCAAGTTGCTGATTCAGCCAGACTCGATGTTCTGGCCTAACCATGTTTAGGTCAATCGGTTCAGCACTGTATCCGTAGGTGACTACAAAAACTGCCATGGCTAGTCCTTCTTTTCTTTATTCATAAAGCTCGGAGTAATCGCAATAGCTAGGAAGGCAACCAACATCGCGATGCCATCCAGTCCAGCGGCAAAACCAAAACTGTGGGTAGCGGAAAGGTGGTCAACAACAAAACCAGCGATCGCAGCACCCATTCCGTAACCTATGTTCTGACCAGCTCCAATCCAGCCGTAAACCTCGGTGGTGTCATCTAGGGCAACAGCCTTACCGATGATTGCCCCAATGGTTGCAAAAGCGGTGGCAACACCGATACCGGAGATGAACAAGCAGACACCTAACCAGAGCGGATCGGTTGCATTGAAGAAAATTAGCAGGTCACCGATCAAAACTATGGCTAGCTGTTTGGTGAGTGCTGAAGCTTTCTTGATTCGGTGTCCAAAGGCTAGACCACCAATCACCGAACCAATTGAGAGCATCGCAATAACAAACCCGGCCTGCTTGCTGCCTACCGCGGCAACAGCACCGATTTCAAGCGCAGCAAAGGAACCGACGAAGAGAAGGTTCACCAGAATCATCACCCGAACAATTGGATACTTCAGCACCATGCCGAGTCGCCTCGATGACCTCGGTATTGGCGCATCGTGAACATAGTGGAGGGAGATGAACCAAAGTCCACCGATAAGTTGAATCGCGGCCATCGCCACAATAGGAACTTCGGTGCTGGTGAAAGCGATAAGGAGTGTTGCCAGCACTGGGCCGACGATCCAGATGATCTCCTGCAAGATTGCATCGATTGAGTAGAGCGCATTGCGCTGCTCCTCATCATCGACCAGGGTCGGATAGACAGCTCTGGCTGCCGGCTGAATTGGTGGAACACAAAGCCCCAGTAGCAGTGACATAAAAATGGCGAAGCTCTCGCTAATTGGGAAGAAGCCAATCAGCAGCATAAAAATGGGGGTAGTTACGGTGCAAACAAAGATGACCGGCCGAATACCAATCTTTGCCATCAGTTGACCTAAAAGTGGGGCAGAGACCGCTCCACCAACCGTGGAAGCAGCTATGGATAAACCAGCTACGGTGTAGTTGTCGAATATGCGCTGCAGGTGGATGGCAAAAGTGATGGTCTGCATGCCCATGGCAAAGCGAGCCAGCAGTTGGGACCAGATAACTGGGGTAACGCCAGGTCTTCTAAAGAGTTGAATGTAGGTGCGCATCACCTACCAGCCTACCTACTGGATTAAATCCAAGAGTTTAGCCACATATGGAGTCGCCAGAAGTCATAACTAATCCACATTCCTGTCCAGATTGGATAGAAAAACACCGAGACTAGACTCACTAAACCTAAGAAACCTGAGATCAAAACTATCGCTCGCTTTGGTTTTGGTGAATTGTCAAACCAAGTCTTTAAGCCGAAGACCAGAATGAAGATCACCCAAGGGGTGAAAGCTATGACGTAGAACTCAAAGACAGTTCGGTTCATCAAGAGTAGCCAAGGGAAGTAACCGGCGATGATTCCAACGAATATTAGTGAGGTAAGTCGATCCCTAGTTCTAAACCATGAACCGACCAAAACACTGCTGGCGATGATTGCACCCCACCAAATCAATGGATTACCAAGAGCGGTAACGGCCGAGGTGCAAATTGAATCGGCACTGTCCAGAAAACAGCCGGCATCTTTCTGATCCCAGAAGAAAGAAGTGGGCCGTAGCATGAACGGCCAAGTAAGTGGGTTGGATGCGTAGTCGTGCTGAGTGTGTAGGTTGGCATGAAAACCATATATCTCGGTATGGAATTTCCAAAACGACTGCAGCGCACTGGGGATGAAAGCGAAGAGACCGGTAACTGGATTTTCTTCAGCATAGTTTCTGTCGTATCCGTAAGGGGAGAGAAACCAACCGGTCCAACTGACCAGGTAGACAACTAGCGCTGGAATGGTGACTAAAACAAAAGTCTTTACTCCTTCGACAAAACTTGGCATCAACCAGAGTCTTTTCTCCAAGGAGCTTTCAGTTTCAGCTTCTAATTTTTTATGGGTTCGGTAATTCTGGTTAACCGACACCAACCAGCGATAGGCGGCGAAGATCGCAATAAAGTAGAGGCCGGACCATTTCACCGCGGTGGCCGCCCCTAAGGTAACTCCCATTGCAATTAGCCATGGTCGAAACTTGGATCTATCGCCTAGATCTTTGAGTAAAAAGTAGAAGGCGAGAATTACAAAAAAACCAAGAATCTGATCCAGTAGTGCGGTCCGAGCAAGAACGATGCCGACTCCGTCGATAGCAAAAAGGAAACCGACGACGAGTGCCCAGACCTGTGAGTTAAAAATCTTCCTGGCACAAACCATACTCAACCAGACGGTGGCGACACCAAGCAGAGCAACGACGATTCGCCAGCCGAACGGGTTAGCTTGACCAAAGATCAAAATGCCGATCGAGATTAGCCATTTACCTAGCGGAGGGTGAACCACAAAGCTGGGGTCGGTTCTCAACCAGCCATCGGTGAGCCCAGCTACGAAAGCTTGATCAGCGCTTTCCAGCCATTGCAGCTCAACCCCATATTTGAGCAGCGAGAAGGCATCCTTCACGTAATAGGTCTCATCGAAGACCAAGGTATCTGGATAACCTAGGTTGAAAAGTCTCAGGGCGGCCGCAAGGACTACCACCAGCAGGGGGGCAAAGCGCACCAGCTGATTCTTTATCTGAAGTGGGACCACCTTTAAATGTTAGTTTGGGAGAATAGATTGTGCTCATCTTGGCTGCAACTCCCATCGGTAACCTTTCAGACTCTTCGAGAAGGTTGATTGAGCATTTAACTTCGGCTAAATACATAGCCGCTGAGGACACCAGAACCCTGCTCAAACTGGCTCAGGGCCTCGGCATCAAGCTCGAAGCGAAGCTGTATAGCCTGCACGAACACAACGAGGGTGACCGAGTCGAACAATTATTGGAAATAGCCAAAGCTGAAGACGTGTTGGTTGTCTCAGATGCCGGGATGCCCACCATTTCAGATCCAGGCTTTGTCCTTGTCAGAGCCGCAATTGAAGCCGGTATCGAGGTAACGGTTATTCCTGGTCCTTCGGCTGTGCTGTCAGCTCTTTCAGTTTCTGGTTTGGCAACTGACCGTTTTACCTTTGAAGGTTTTCTACCGCGTAAGGCTGGTGAGCGAGGGCAAATTTTCACCAGTTTGCTTACTGAAAAACGAACCATGATTTTCTTTGAATCTCCGCATCGAATTCACGAGAGCCTGGCGCAGGCAGCTGAAGTCTTTGGTGAACGCAGAGCCAGCGTCTCCCGGGAGTTAACCAAAAAGTTTGAAGAAACGGTTAGAGGAAATTTGAGCGAATTAGCTCAGTGGGCTAAAGCTGAACTAAAAGGTGAGCTGGTGCTCTGTATAGCCGGCAACACCGATGAGTCGGCAGCGGAGATGAGTCAGTTGATTGAAGTTGTTGAGGCACTAAAGGCTTCGGGTAAATCACTGAAAGTGTCGGTTGCGCTGATAGCTGGCATTGCTGGGGTTTCAAAGAGCGAGCTCTACGATCAGACGATAGCTTCGAGAGCCGAATAGGATTAACCTGATGAGCAAGCCAACCGGTTCCTTCTACGTCACGACACCTATTTTTTATGTGAACAACGCCCCACACATCGGGCACGCATACACCGAGGTGGCCGCCGACGTTTTGGCAAGGTGGCACCGCGCTCAGGGTATGGACTCTTTCATGCTCACGGGAACTGACGAACACGGCGAGAAAATTCTTCGCAGCGCTCAAGAAAACGGAGTAACCCCCACCCAGTGGGTCGACAAACTGGTACACGATGCTTGGTTGCCACTACTTGAGACCATTGACGTTGATAACCAGGATTTCATCCGAACCACTGAACTTAGACACCAGGAGAACGTTCAGAAGTTCCTGCACAAGGTTTACGACCTTGGCTTTATCTACCAGGGTTCCTTCAAAGGCTTCTACTGTGTTGGCTGTGAAGAGTATAAGAACAAGTCTGATCTTGAATCCGGCACCGGCGAACACTCCGGCCAGCAGGTCTGCACCACCCACTCCAAGCCGGTCGAAGAGCTGGAGGAGAACAACTACTTCTTCAAACTCAGCAAGTTCCAACAGCCACTGCTTGATTACTACCGTGAGAACCCAGAGTTCATCGCCCCGGAGTCAGCAAGAAACGAAGTGGTTTCTTTTGTTTCAATGGGGTTGGATGATCTTTCAATCTCAAGATCCAAAGCCAAGTTTGACTGGGGGATCGATATTCCCTGGGACGATACACATATCACCTATGTCTGGTTTGATGCGCTGCTGAACTACATAACGGCTATCGGTTACGGACAGGACGAAGCCAAGTTTGAACAGTACTGGCCAGCAGATATCCATATTGTTGGTAAAGAGATTCTGCGCTTCCACGCTGTTATCTGGCCGGCCATGCTGATGGCTGCTGGTTTGGAATTACCGAAACAGATTTACGGTCACGGCTGGCTGCTTGTCGGTGGCGAAAAGATGTCAAAGTCTAAATTGAACGGTATCGTTCCGGAACAGATTACCGATGTCTTTGGCTCTGATGCTTTCCGCTACTACTTCATGAAGGCGATCAACTTTGGACAAGACGGGTCGTTTAGCTGGGAGGATCTCTCAGCCAGATACCAAGC
>JAURJV010000040.1 GCA_030832065.1 Rhodoluna sp.
AAAGCTTCCTAAGGTAGCTTGAGCACCTGACCGATCCGTATTCGGTCAGCATTGACAATTCCATTAAGTTCCATAAGTTTTGCCACAGTCGTGTTGAATTTCAAAGCTATGGAGCTTAGTGAATCACCGGAGACTATTGTGTAGGTCTTCGGCTTAGGAGTGGGTTTAGGGCTTGGTGTTGGTTTCACCGATGCGCCGAGATCAATCTCGCTGCCCAGTTCCAAATTCTTTATGAAGCTCTCATCCACCCAAACCAGTGGTGGCTCAGAGACGTTGTCTTTCTTGTAGTCAGCTAAGGTCTTGAACGGCAGTAACTTACCTTTCGAGATCTTGTATGCCTTGGAGGTTGATTTACCGGTGGTTGGGTTCTGTGACTTCAGGCCGACGTAACGGCCAAAACTCTGGTCGGTTATGGTCAGCAGAGCACAGGTAGCATCACTGAGCGCGGTTGCCTTACCGGGCAGCTCTTTGGCTAAAGAAAGTTGTGTCTCGTAGAGCAGTGAGTTGACTGCGATGTATACCTGCTTAGCGCAGGAGACCTTAAACGGATTGATGACTTCCTGCTCACCGTAACCAACCAGTTGAAGATTAGACAGTCGTCTAAATGCAGGCACTGCCAATTTTGCTGAGTTTGGTCCAAAGGTAACCATTCGAGCTTCGCCATCGATAACCCCGATAACTCGCGTTGTTTTATTCTTCACAACTGTTCCTGCAGGTAAGACCATCACTCCCTGGGGGATCAGTGAGAACGAACTTGTTGGTAGGGAAATAGCGGCGTCACTGACCATGCCTACGCCAAGTTTTGCTCTATCCGTAGCATTGAAGGTGGGTCTGGCTAGCCCACTCTTCAACAGGTAAGTGGTGTTATCCCCGTCAGTCCTCACATAGTTGAAACCATCTAAGGTAACCCCATCAACCGTGGCAAACTTATCGGCTATCAAATTGGTAACAACTGAAGCCTGTTTAGTCCAGTCGCTGGTATCGGTAACTTTTACTTTTCCTGCGGTGGTCAAAATCCACTCTTGCCCCGACTCATCGCTGAATAAGGATTTGATTACACCGGTGTTAGGAATACCACTTAAACCTTCGAGCCCTAAGGTTCCTGAAGTTTGCCTAAACAGCTTTGTGAAATCGATGTCTGCTCTAGTGGTCGGATCAATGTCAAAGAACTTACCATCGACTAAGACACCCTCTCGCTTGGTGTCACGATTAATAAACAAACTTGCATCTATCGCAATCGGCGGACCCCACGGCAGGTAAGAGTAATCTTTTAGTTTTAGCGGTGAAGGAGCGATAGCGTTGATGCCGATCCCACTTAGCGAGGCATCATCTAGAACTTCCCGCTTGAATCCGTTTTGAATCAGGACTCTCGAACCATCAGGGTTGTTTACCATCGCTGAAATACCCAAACCAGCAAGGCTCAGCCTTATGGTTGCCAAAGCGTCCAGCTGTGCTTTGGTATATTCAACTGCTTTAGTGCAGTCAAAGCCAAGGTTGGCAGCCTTAGCGCAATCCAACGGATACTTCTTAGTTTCATTGACTAGGAAGTAGGAAGGGGTTGCCGGGGCGACCGCTTGACTCTTAACGACTGCCTTGATGTCTGGACGGAAAGCGCCTGTTGGTAAAGCGTCCAACTGAACTCTGGTTAGTTCAACCGCCTTAGTACAGTCCAGACCCATGTTGATTGCCTGATCACAGTTAGCAAAGACAAACTTCTTTCCACCGCTGACAAAGTAGTAAACCGATACGCCGTTGTATGGCGGTGACTTTACAATTCTGGTCATCGGAATACCAGTGGCGAAAGAGTCTAGGTAGTCCTGAGAAATTTCACCGAGCGGCCCCAACGGAGTCAGCTCGTCAACCAGGGTTTTATCAGCCAGTGGATATTTAACATCGTTAGAAATGAAGTATGGGTCTGAAGTGGAACTCTTCAAAAGGAACCCACCACCGATGGGGCTGCCAAACCAATCCCAGTAGTATCTCCAGAAGTTACGGTTACCGTAGGCGGAACAGGTATCACCAATCCCCCGCAGATTATCCAGCGCTGCTTTGTTAGGAGTGTATGGGGTGTAGTAGTAAAGGTTTGCTGTCGCTTGACTCTTCAAAGTAAAAGTTCTTTTGCCACAGTTCTTACTGGTGACCTCGTTGTATGCGATGGAAACGGTTCGTCCTGGTCGCAGGTAAGTGAATGAACCGGCCGGATCGCCATACCATTGGAATTGCCCAGCGGCTTTGTATAGCTGGTTGAACAGTCCGACCCACACTTTTCCACAGATTGCTGGATCGCTGTCTGGGCAGCCATAACCCATCGCCGCTCGATACATATATGGTGATGGGATGCTTGATTGAACTAACCCCTGTTCCTTTTGCAGGGTAACTAGAAGAACCCTCGGATTAATGCCACAGGCTCGTGAAATGTTGTAAATAATCTCAGCTGCGGAAATGTTTTTCTGGGCAGGCATGTAGGCACACTTACCTGCTTCAGCTAATTTCTCAGGGGTGTCGTCCTTGTAATTTCTAAGGCAGGGCATTCCATTCGTCCCTGATTTACATACCGGAACCTGCGATTCCAAAAATCTCTGAATCTCTTCAACTGTCATGGTGCCGAAGTCATAGAAAACACTGTCACTGATGATAAGTCCGGGGTCGAACTTTGAACCATCTAAAGCCTTGGCAGAATCCACCGGGGTCAGACCAACCAGAGCCAACAGCACAGTCAGTGCTGTGGCTAAAAGTTTTTCTAACCTGGATAATTTCACTGAATAGTTACCGCGCTCGAGCTAGAAACACCGTGCTTAGTCGAGGAGTCATAAGTCACAGTGACCACACCAGATCCTTTAGGCAATCCGCTCAAAGAAATCTCGATAGGACTGCACTGAGTGTTGGCTGCGTTGGATTCTGCATTTCCGGTAACTGAAACAGTCTTGCCACCGCCATTAAAGGTTGCCGTGCACTTGCCACCATCTTCACTGAAATTGGTAACCTGAGCAACAACCTGCAAAACCCCGAACTGAGTATCAACATAGGCATCCAAAATCTCAACCACCGCTTCCCCCTTGTTAGTAGGAGTTGGAGTGGGTTTCCCAGAGTCAGTATCAGTTGGACTAGGGGTAGAGGTATCAGAAGGTGATGGCCTATCCGTGGGTTTCCCCCAGTTTGGATATAAGAGTGTGCAGCCAGAGGCAGTGCCCACCAATAGGGCACAAATAACCAAAATTCTAAGCTTTTTCATATTTCCAGACTAACTTTTAGACGCTGAAAAACTGCTGAGGGTTTGACGCTATTCGCTTATTTGTAGGCTCTAAGTTTTTCAGCAATTAGGTGCCGCATCAGCCAAAAATCAGGATTGTCCGCCTGAATGGTTGGATAAGTCAGCTGTAATGATTTCAAACCTTTTGACTTGGCTTTGAAGGCTAGATCCATCAGAGTTGGCACTGAACTCGACGGGATATCCGTTCTGATTAACTTTGCACTAGCTCCAGCAATAGCTGGGAATCTAAATAGCAACATCTGAAGATCTATTTTCTTCAAGACAATATTCTCGACCTCACGCTGACGTCGCATCCGGTCGTAATCGTTAGTGTTGTGACGACTTCTGGCGTACCACAGTGCTGTCCTACCATCCATGTGCTGCTTGCCTTTTTCAATCCAGCCCATGGCATCTGGACAGATTGATTCATGCTCGTTATCGGCCGGGTAGCAATCCATCTGCCCGCCGATTGGTAGAGCTTTCTTGACATTGACGTCGATGCCACCAATCGCATCAATCAAGCCGGTGAAACTTCTCATGTTTATCAGAACGTAGGCATCAATCTTCAAACCAGTTACCCACTGAACGGCTGACTTAGTGGCTTCAATACCTGAAGTCGAGCCACGTTTGTGTGCATCCGGGTAAAGGTAGGAGTAGTTATCAATAGTGGTTTTATAAACCGCATTTAGCAGGCAAGGTCCACCACAGTCGTGGTTGTAGCCGTAAGGAAACTTGCTGTGAATTGGTGTGCCTTCGGTAAATCTAAACCGCATGAGGTTTCTTGGAAGACCAATGTTTACAGCGTTACCGGTCTCTGCGCTGATCGAGAGAACCGAAATGCTGTCTGGCCTCAAACCGAAACGGTTAGACCCAGAGTCACCACCGAGCAGGAGAATGTTGTATCTGCCTTTGTGGGTTTCCAGTGAACCAGTGTTGATGAAAGTACTGCCAACAAAATTACTGGCAGATAGCGCTGTCGAACCGATCGTTCCAGTTAGGAAAGAGGAAATGAGTGCGGTGACAGCGAGGAAGATAATAATTACAGGTTTAGCTCTGCTCTGCACCAAAGCTAAATTCATCAATCGCAACGAATTCAAACTTAGGAAAACTATGAGCCCTGCGTAAATGACAAAAAGTATCCCCAGCGGAATCCCAATAAAGGGAGTCATCAGCAGTGAAAATAGAGCGACTTTGGAAACCAGCGCTAGCAGAACCGTCAGCAGCAGGAAACCCCAGAAACCTAAAGTAAAAATAATTCCAATCCGACCAAGTCTTCTGCTACCCCCAAGAACTTGGGCCGAACCTGGGATTAGGAAATTTAGAACGATAATCCACCAGGCACGCTTAATCACCTGTTTTGAACTTGCTGAACGAAGATCCCGAAAAGGGGTTACCGGTTCGGACGGTGTGTTTCGACTCATATCTGGGACTTGAGATTCTGATTCTTCTGAGCGACTTGGTCTTTCAGCGACTCACTAAAACTTGCTAGAGCTGTCGCAACTTTAGGATCAAACGCGCCAATAATTCTGGCTGCCAGTATTCCAGCATTTCTAGCACCATCAATTGAAACTGTGGCCACTGGGATACCGGCTGGCATCTGAACAATTGATAGCAGTGAATCCATGCCATCGAGGCTCTTGAGTTTAACCGGGACTCCAATAACCGGAAGTGTGGTCACTGATGCAATCATTCCTGGCAGGTGGGCGGCTCCCCCAGCTCCAGCGATTATCACTTTCAAACCGCGATCGGCGGCAGCTTTACCCCACTCCATCATTCGCTCTGGAGTTCGATGTGCGGAGAGCACTTCAACTTCGTATTCGATACCGAACTCTTTTAGCGCTTGAGCTGCATCACTCATGATCGGCCAATCACTGTCTGAGCCCATCACAACGCCAACTAATGGTTTAGTCATGGGGAAATCTCCTAGCTCAAGTTATACAAGGCAATTTTAGATTCGGTTTGGCTAAAAACAGGTTAGGCGTGCAAAGCTCGCTTGGCTTCGAGCGCTCGCTGCCTAGCCTCATCCATAGAAACATCTGAGAGGACAGTGATGTGACCCATCTTTCTACCAGCCCTAGCCTGTTTCCCGTAGCTGTGCAGGTGGACCCCCAAGATTTTGAGCCCTTCGGTGTAGTGCTCAACGAAGGTGTTCTTTTCGTCAACACCGAGCAGATTTAACATCACCGCAAACTTTGACAGCGCTGAAGTCTCACCCAACGGCAAATTGGCGACGGCGCGAAGATGTTGCTCAAATTGACTGGTAGTTGATCCTTCAATACTGAAATGTCCTGAGTTATGTGGACGCATTGCTAATTCGTTTACTAGTAGAGAACCATCGACAGTTTCAAATAGTTCTACAGCTAACACCCCGGTAACACCTAACCCCTCGGCTATCGCTTTTGCGATCTCGGCAGCTCTAGCTTGATCCGCTTTAGGTGCTGGTGATAGGACTTCAGAACAGACACCATCAGCTTGAACAGTTTGAACCACTGGCCAGGCTTGCCACTCACCATTTATATTTCTAGCTGATAACTGGGCTAACTCTCGAACAAAGTCAACTTTCTCTTCAACTAATAAAACTTTGCCCAACTCTAACCAGTCGAGTGCATCAGCACTGGATCTAACTATTCGCACGCCTTTGCCGTCGTAACCGCCGGTTGGTGTTTTTAAAACAGCCACTCCACCATGAGTTTGCAGAAATTCATCAAGGTCAGCAGCTGAATGTACTTCTGCCCAGTCCGGAACCGGTAGACCTAATTCGCTTAGCTTGCGACGCATGTGAAGTTTATTTTGGGCAAATTCAAGTGCTGAGCTGCATGGTTGGACTTTGACCCCGTCGCTCTCAAGACGTTCCAGTATCTCCAGTGGAACATGCTCATGGTCAAAAGTTATGACATCAACGGTTCTAGCAAAAGCAGCGACAGTTGCGTAATCTCTGTAGTGACCAATCATGCTCGCTGCCAACTTAGCTGAAGAGTTCTCAGCTTCGGCTAAAACTTTTATTTCCAGCCCTAGTGCTGTTGCCGGTGCAATCATCATCCGAGCCAACTGGCCGCCACCGATAACACCAACAGTTTTAATCACGCCTTATTCTCCCACGCGTTGGCGACTGGCCATATAGTTTTCAAACTCTCGAGCTAGCTTCTTGGCCCTTGGTGCTTTATGCAGAATCAGATCGACACCGAACTCTCGGTGCAGGTGAATATTTCCCGCTCCTCTGAGCCACATTCCAAAACCTCGGGTAACGCTCACACCGGAGAGCTCACCCCAGGCAGCCTGATCAACTTTCCCTCCGGTGAGTCCCCTGTGAACGATAACTCGATTACTGGTGATTTCATAACGGTTGGTATGAAAACGAATAGACGGCAGCAACCAAAACAAAACAGCCAAAACTACCACTGCTACTAACAGAGCTTGGTGCTGCCAAACTTCAGTCAACTTAGGGTCAACAAAGAAGAATCCTGCGCACAACAGCCCAAGAAAGATGGCGGGAAAAAGTAGAACCGAGCCATGTCTGCGGACCACGACGAAGTCGCGCTCGGCGAATGAGTTGGCAGGCATGGACACGTAACTATTGTCGCAAGTGTTCAATGTCACCGGCAGCAACGGCACGAATTTCCGTTGGCTCGGCTATCGCCACAAGTAGTCTTCCTTCGCCGTCGATCCCAGCGGCTGTTCCAATGAACTTAGATTTGTCCGGCAGGGAAACCTCAACCTGCCTGCCGATGGTGGAGCTAACTTCAATCACCGACTCAAGTAAGCCCGATTTCACTGGGTCCCCCTGTTCGTCACTGAAATCCAAATAAAGGTTTTTCAAAGCGGCCAGATATCTAACTAAGACATCATCGATGCTGAAACCGTGAACTCCGCAAAGCGCTAACGAAGTCGCGTTTGGTATCGGAAGTTCAGCTTTGCTCTGAAATAGATTCAGCCCAGCACCAATCACTACGCCTTCACCGTCGGCTGTGACTTCAGCCAAAATACCCGAAATCTTTTCACCATTGACTTGAACGTCGTTTGGCCATTTCAAACCAACATCACCAGCATCAATCAGTGATGCAACCGTCTTATGCATGGCCAGACCAGCCATGAGTGGAAACCAGCTGTATTTATCGATGCCAAATTCAACCGGCCTAACCAAAACTGAAACAGCTAGGGCCTTACCTTTACCCGCTTCCCAAACCCGATCTAACCTTCCCCGACCGGAGGTTTGGTTATCGGTTACCACAACTGAAAAATCAGGCCAGGCTGAATCCTTGGCCTGCTCTAATAAATAGGTGTTGGTTGAGCCTATTTCCTCTAAATATTGCAATCTGGAGGCGAATTCTTGGCTTGCAGATAAGTCCATAGCCTTTAGGTTAGCCCCTCCAACCGACACCTCTTGGATAGAGTTGCAGTGAGCCTTTCAAGTATTGGAGGAAGAGCCTTGAACGAAAAGAAGTCTGACCTGTCGACAACCGCGGGCAAGATTGAAGATTTGCGTCACCGCTACCACGAAGCTGTCTATGCATCAGGGGAAGCTGCTATCGCTAAGCAGCACGCCAAGGGTAAAAAGACTGCCAGAGAGCGCATCGAATTACTACTTGATGAAGGTTCATTTGTTGAGATGGATGAGTTTGTTCGTCACCGCTCAACTGCTTTCGGTATGGAAAAGAATCGACCATACGGTGATTCCGTGGTTACCGGTGTTGGAACTATCGGAGGCCGCCAGGTGGCGCTGTTCTCCCAAGACTTCACAATCTTCGGAGGTTCGCTGGGTGAGGCTGCTGGAAACAAAATCATCAAAATCATGGATCTGGCTATAGCCACCGGAGTCCCACTAATCGGAATTCTTGACTCGGGAGGCGCTCGTATTCAAGAGGGTGTTGTTGCTCTGGGTAAGTATGGAGAAATTTTCAAACGTCACACCATGGCATCTGGAGTGATTCCGCAGATCTCAATCATCATGGGTCCAGCAGCCGGTGGTGCGGTTTACGGACCAGCGCTAACCGACTTTGTCATCATGGTGGATAAGACCTCAAACATGTTCGTCACCGGACCTGATGTAATCAAGACGGTCACCGGTGAGCTTGTTGAAATGGAAGCCCTAGGTGGTGCTCTCGCACACAACCAAACCTCTGGCGTTGCCCACTACCTTGCTTCGGACGAGGAAGATGCGATTGACTATGCAAAGTCGCTGCTTAGCTATCTGCCGGAGAACAACCTCAGTGAAACTATTGTTTACGAATCAGATCACTCGCTTGAAATCACCGATGCTGACCGCGAGTTGAACACCATAATTCCAGATTCAGCGAACCAGCCTTATTCAATGATCAAGGTCATTGAATCAATCGTTGATGATCAGGAATTCTTAGAAGTCCAGCCCCTATTCGCTCCAAACATAATTGTCGGTTTTGCTAGAGTGGCTGGCCAATCCGTTGCCATTATCGCTAACCAACCGAGCGCTTTGGCTGGAACCCTCAACATCGACGCTGCTGAGAAGGCTGCGCGCTTCGTTCGCTTCGCCGATGCGTTCTCAATTCCAGTGCTAACCCTAGTTGACGTGCCCGGTTACCTTCCTGGTGCGGATCAAGAGTGGGCGGGTGTTATCCGTCGCGGTGCTAAATTGCTCTACGCATATGCTGAGGCAACCGTTCCTCTGGTCACCGTCATCACTCGCAAGGCATATGGCGGTGCATACATCGTGATGGGCTCTAAGCAACTCGGAGCAGACATCAACTTAGCCTGGCCAACTGCAGAAATTGCAGTTATGGGTGGAGAAGGAGCAGTCAACATTTTGTTCCGCGACAAAATTAAAGCCGCTGAGGAAGCTGGCGAAGATGTAAAGAAGGTGAGAGCCCAGTTGGCTGCCGAATACACCTACAACGTTGCCAGCCCTTACCTGGCTGCTGAGCGCGGTGAGTTGGATGGAATCATCGAACCGGCTGCTACCAGAATCAGTGTGATCAAGGCACTAGCCGCTTTGAAGACCAAGCGGGCAGCAACCCCACCTAAGAAGCACGGAAACATCCCACTTTAATGAACCCTGAATCCCTAGACCAGACCGTCAAGGTTGTTGCCGGTAATCCCAGCCCAGAAGAGCTGGCTGCGGTTATCGCCATCCTCGAGGCGGCTCACACCGAGCAGGTTAGAAGCACTAAGCGAGTGGTAAAGAAGCCTTCCTCTTCGTGGAATCGGAACTCTTCGCAACTGCGAGGCAACCTACTGCCTGGCTTTGGGCAGTGGCGAGCCCAGTTCCGCCCAGGTCTGGATTAGTTCCCCCTGTCCAGATAGCACTAGATTGGTCTTACCTTTATTTAGTGTGAAAGGACAGTAATGTCACGCGAACAATCCAAGCTAGATCTGCTAGCTGAAGAATGGGTCAAGAAGCTAGTTGAACTGAGCCCTGATTTTGCAACCTACGCTGGTTTCAAAGTTGGCGAGGATCGCCTAGAAGATACCAGCCCTGAAGCTATTGCAGAGTACAACCGCCTCGAAAAAGAAATGTTGGCCAAGGTCGAAGCAACTGAAGTTGCTGATGAAGTTGACAACGTAACCAAGCTGGCGATGACCTCAACTCTGAAGTTGAGCAACGAACTCTACGAAGCTGGCCTTTGGCGAAGAGATCTAAACCCAATTGCTTCAACAGCTCAGGGAATCAGAGACATCTTTGACATCTCCCCAACCAAGACCGTTGAGAACTGGGAAAACCTTGCCAAGCGTATGCGCGCGGTTGAAGGCGCAGTTGATGGTTACATCGCAACTCTGCGTGAAGGTATCAAGCACAACGACACCCCGGCTATCCGTCAGGTGAAGATCGCTATCGAGCAGGCAGAACAACTGCTAACTCCTGATGGCTTCTTCCGCAAGTTTGCAGCCAACGCTAAGCCAGAGTCAGGTGAGCTTCCAGATTCTCTAAAGAAGGAACTTATCGAAGCAGCCGAGGAAGCAACAGCCGGTTATGGCAAGATGGCTGCTTTCTTCAAGGAAGAACTGCTACCTGCCGGTAACAAGGAAGATGCGATCGGTCGCGAACGCTACCAGCTGCTTTCAGCTCGTTTCCTAGGTAAGAAGGTTGACCTAGATGAGACCTATGAGTGGGGTAAGGAAGAACTTGCTCGAGTAATCGCTGAGCAGAATGCCGTTGCTAACGAGATCAAGCCAGGCGCTACCGTTGAGGAAGCCATCGCAGTCTTGGATGCCGACCCTAAGCGTAAACTGCACGGCACTGACGAACTGCAGCGTTGGATGCAAAAACTGAGTGACACCGCTATTGAGAAGCTAAGTGGCACCCACTTCGACATCGCTCCTGAGCTTAAGAACCTTGAGTGCATGATTGCTCCAACTCAACACGGAGGCATTTATTACACCTCACCTACCGACGACTTCTCTCGTCCAGGAAGAATGTGGTGGTCAGTTCCAGTTGGTGTTACCGAGTTCAACACTTGGCGCGAAACCACTACCGTTTACCACGAAGGTGTTCCAGGACACCACCTGCAGATCGGTCAGAAGGTATACAACAAGAAGGACCTCAACTCTTGGCGTCGTCTAGCTTCATGGTCATCTGGCCACGGTGAAGGTTGGGCACTTTACGCTGAGCGTCTAATGCAGGAACTTGGCTTCCTCGATGATCCAGGCGATCGTCTAGGTATGCTCGACGGCCAGCGCATGCGTGCCGCTCGTGTTGTTCTTGACCTCGGCGTTCACCTAGGCAAGCAGAATCTTGAAGGAACCGGCAAGTGGGACTTCGACTACGCTCTAGCTTTCATGCGTAAGAACGTCAACATGAGTGACCAGTTCGTCAACTTCGAAGTGCACCGCTACTTCGGTTGGCCAGGACAGGCTCCTTCATACAAGATTGGTCAGCGCATCTGGGAGCAGATCCGTGATGAATACAAGGCTCGCCAGGGCGCGAACTTTAACATCAAGGAATTCCACATGCGTGCGCTAAACCTAGGCAGCATTGGTTTGGACACACTGGAGAAAGCTCTGCTGGGCTAATTCTCTGCTTTCTTGACTGTCGGCTCTCCAATTGGAGGGCCGACAGGCTTTAAGCCTGTCCCCCAAAGTGGGGACTAAAACACGGTACTCATTTTCGGCAAATTGGTCTCAGTGGAACTTAGGTTAGTTCCAACGGTGAACTAGTAAAGCTAAAGGGGTTTGTGTAGTTCATTTCCAAGGGGACGGGCCGAAGGTTGAAAGACCTTAGGCCCGTTGGGGGTTTAAAGCTTGATATTTAGTACCGGCGCAGCCTGGCCGGGCAGAGTTGCAACAACTGTCAGATTGAAACTTTCATTTCTAGGACTTCTAATCGTGACCCTGCCGCTATCAACCACTTGAAGTTCTGACACCGCTCTGGCTAAAAGTTGATCTCGTTCAACTTCAGTCAAATCATCAATGCCACCTTCATCGAGCAGCGCAACCTCAACGCCGAGCTTACGCAGTCTGGCCACTTCAGCTCTAACCGCTTCGGTCATCAAACCCTTGCCACGGATCTCATCCCGCAAAGCCAACTCAAGCAACTTAGCGTCACTTTTAAGTTCCGGGGTCAATGGTGAACTAGTCTGGGCAATCTTCTCCAACATCGGAATAGCACTGCCAAGCACCTGCTTCAACCTTGCCTGCCTTGCAGTTTGGGCTGCTTCTATTGCGGCGATGCTGGCTAAAGATTTTGCCTGCTGCTCGCGATACTTATCTGATTCCTGAGTTGCTCGCTGCAGACCCGAAGAGACACCTAAACCGGCCAAAACAAAAACAATCGCACCGGCTAAGCCTTGACTGGCAAACGCAATCACGCCGTAGTTGATGATCATCTCGGCAAGCAGGCTCACCAGTCCGATCAATGCCAACCAGCGGTGTTGCCTTACTGCAGTGGCGGTTAGCACAACTCCAACTCCCATCACCAACCAGCCACCGATATTTTCCTGATTGGAAAGGGAGCGCTGCCACATGATGCTTAGAGGAGCAAGAACTGCGAAAAGCAAATTCAGGGTTGCTAGCCACATTGGTATACGTAAGCCACTAAAAAGTAGCAAGCTGATTGAACCTAGGACTAGATATGCAGCCAGCGCTGCAAGTTCAAGTGGGCGGTCAAAGATATTTGGTGTGAAGAGTGAAGGCACTGGTAAGTAAAAGAGGTAGACCAGTGGAACACCGGCAATTGCCCAACGTCTAATGGAAATCATGCTCTGCTCCATTCCAAGACAATGGTTGTCCCAGCTCCTGGGTTAGAAGAGATCTTTACCTGTCCCCCGACAGATTCAACCCGACCAACAATGGACAGGCGAATACCTAATCGACCCTTCGAAATGCGATTGGGTCTGAAACCTTTTCCGTCATCTCTGATCACTATCTTTAGGTCCTGATCGGTAACCTTGAGGAATAGCTCTCGCTTGGCTTTTGGACCTGCATGCAGCACTGAATTTTGCACCGCCTGCAAAGTTGCTTCAGTCAGGGCATAGGCAACCTGCTGCTCCAATAGCCACCTGGCTTGATCGGTCAGTTTTACTTCCAGCTGGGGGTCGACCTCTTTTGCCGATAGCACCAGAGCATCGAGGGTATCGGTAGTTAGCACGTATCCGGTGTTATCCGAGTCTTCTACTTCCCGGAGCTTGTTTATTGCTGACCTAGCCAAGTCTGCTGCTGCCTCGGCTTGAACCTCATCGGTAGCGTTAGCCGCACTGATCAGTGCAGTCAGCACTCGATCGTGAACCAGAGCATCAAGGCGCTGCTGCTCTCTGGAGGATGCATCGGCTTGGGCTTGCTTCACTCGGCTCTGAATTGCCTCGGCATTTGCAATATCAGTTTGCTCAGCAGCACTTCGAAGCAACAGTGCGATTACGGCGATAGTTCCATTGGTCAGCAACGTATAGGTGAAATCTGCTGCGACAACTGAAATGTGATGCGAGCCGCCCATAGGCTTGGAGAAGATGTATTGGATGGCGATGTTTAGCACTAAGAAATAAAGAACGGTCCAACGCAACCGCAGACTAAGCGCAGCAGCTATCCAACCGGTATCCACCGCCCACCAAAGCCAGGGGTAGAAGCCGGTCCCCGACGGTGGCAGCTGGCTGAGCATGATTGGCCATAGGGCAACAGGGATAAACATATAGAGAGCATGAATTCGAAGATAGATCTCTCGAGCGGAACCGAACCAGTAGCTAGAAGCAAAGAGAATCGTGGTTATCCAAAGACCAATAATCACAGGGTAGGCGATCAGCCCGTTGAGATATTTGAGTTGACCGAAGAAATTAAGGCTGCTTTCAATGCTGAGCAAAAGTGCTGCAGCGGCGAAAACTTTACCGATGAGTCGATTGACTCTGGCTGTAGCAAAAGTTGACTGCGCAGCTTGCACTAAAGCAAGTCCTCTCCGTATAGACCATCCTCAATCAATCTGATTAGCAGTTCAGATTTACCCGGTGCTGGTCTTCCAACTTGAGAATATTTATCCCTGACTCGGTCAATGTGTTCTTTGACAGTGTATTTGCTCAAGCTGAGTTCGTAAGCTACCTGCTTGAGAGTAAGCCCCGAGGCATACATCCTCAGTACCTCAATCTCACGCTCAGTAAGCTTCGCTTTGAAGTCCTGGTCAGTATCAATGGCCGCTACAGTTTCTGCCGTATTCACCTTGATTCCATTTGCCACTAAATTAATACATTCCAGCAACTCGGTCATCTGCTGACTCTTGGTAACTAATGCCGCAGCTCCTGCCATCAGTGCTGCTTTCACCTGTGATTTTCGATCGGCGATGGAGTAAATGAGTACTTCAGATCCAAAGTCAATCAGTTGCTTGACATTCTCCGCTGGATTGCTGTTATCGGCTAAAGATAAGTCCAGCACTACCACCTGCGGTAGAGTTTTAAGTTTTGCTAGCAGTTCTGGAACAGTGGCAGCTTCAGCCAGGAGTTTGTAACCGTGTTTTTGGCAAGCTCCAGCAAAACCTAAACGTATAGCTTCGTGGTCATCAACGATGGCCACGGTTATCGGCTTGGGCGCTTTACTCACCGAACCAGACTAACCACAGTTTCAAAGTGGTGGGTGTGTGGGAATAGGTCAAAAGCCCTCATCTTGGCCACCTGATAGCCGGCCATGGTAAAGTCCTTTAGATCTCTGGCTAGAGCAATTGGATCGCAGGCTACATAAATAATGTGTGCTGGGGCGAGCCGAAGCAGTTCGGCGACAACTTCCCTACCGGCACCTGAGCGTGGTGGGTCGAGCACCACTGTGCTGTTTGGTGCCATTTTCTGCATCCGCTTTAGGAAATCTAGGGTTCCCGTTGCCACCGATCTGAAGTGGTGCAGGTCAGCAAGGTTCTTCTTGGCATCAGCTGATGCCTGCTTGCTCGATTCAACCGAAGTCAGTTTGCTTTCCAAACCAAAAGCGCTTGCTAACGCTCCGCTAAATAGTCCAACACCGCCGTAAAGGTCTAGGTTGTCTGCGGCTTTAGTAAATCCAGCTGCTTTAGCCAGTGCTATAACTTCCTCAGCCAAAGTGTTGGCTGCATTCTTATGAACCTGCCAAAATCCCCCAGGAGATAGTCGAAAAGTTCTGCCAACCGCAGTTTCAATAAGTTGCTGATCACCTTTAACTTTTCGGTCAACCAAATACTGTATTCCACCGGTATTTGAAGCAGCAATAGAAATCTTTCTGACCGATTGCCAGTTCTTCAGGTGAATCCCAAGTTCCTGTATTTCTGGAACCGCAAGCGGAAGTGTTTTTACTTTGACAACATCGTGGGTGCGCTCCATGTATGGACCGGCATCCCCAAACTCGTTGACATGAAGTTGCACTCTGGTTCGATAACCCAAACCTGTTTCATTGTCGTCAATTGATTCCACTGGAACAGTAAACTCTAAACTGGCAAAACGCTGAAGTCCTTCAGCTAGCACTTCTGCTTTCAGTTCTCTTTGCCTGGTAAGAGCGATGTGTCCAAATTCAGCTCCTCCGGCATTGCTGTTTTTCCAAAAGTGTGGAACTCGGTCCGGTGAGGGCACTAGAACTTCGGTAACATCAGCTCTGGCAAAAGAGCCACCTTTGTCTTCATAAACTTTGGCTTTAACTGTCTCACCTGGAATGGCACCGGAGACAAAAACCACTCTGGATTCGTTTCTGGCAACGAATATTCCGCCGTGGGCGACTTTCTCTATCTGCAGTTCTAGTTCTTTGCCCAGCCAATTAGTATTCACACCTAAGTGTTTCACACCCTTTGTGTAGTCTTGGTCTGTGACCAAACTTGTTTTAGCCTCAACCTCACCGGCTCGACTACGCCTACTTCGCGATGCTGGCATAAGTCCCCTGGTAATCGCGCCAGGAGTTGATGAGGAACGAGTTGCCGAAATGGCTATAGCCGCCGGCCAAATAGGTAATACCGCTGATCTGGTTCTGCTCCTTGCCAAAGCTAAGGCTGAAGCCGTGCTCGCTAACCCGTTAGCCCAGGATGCGTTAGTGATTGGCTGTGACAGTTCACTTGACCTTGATGGTGAGTCGCTGGGCAAACCACACGATCCAGCTGTAGCGATCGAGCGTTGGAAAAACATGCGGGGTCGTTCCGGTCGCCTCTATACTGGCCACTGGCTGATAGACAATCGCAAGGGTGGCCCAATGCCACCAGCTAACGGTCGAGCCACCAATACCGTGGTCCACTTTGCCAACATCACCGATGATGAGATTTTGGCTTATGTGGGAACGGGTGAACCGCTAAAGGTGGCAGGTGCATTCACCATAGATGGCCTAGGCGGAGCCTTTATCAAGGCTATTGAGGGCGATGCCCATACGGTTGTAGGGCTCAGCCTGCCTACCCTGAGAGAGCTAACCATCGGCCTTGGGTTAGATTACCCAAGCCTTTGGCGTTCATAGTCGCTAGGCTTGGATACTATGACTGCCTCAAAACCAGCCAAAATCACAAAAGTTCTAGTCGCCAACCGCGGTGAGATCGCCGTCAGGATTATCCGAGCCGCAAAAGACTATGGAATTCAGTCTGTGGCCATCTACGCCGACCAAGACCGTCACGCAATGCACACTCGGATGGCCGATGAGGCCTATGCCCTAAACGGAACTACCAGTGCTGAGACCTACCTGGTTATTGAGAAGATTCTAGATATTGCCAAGCGTTCCGGCGCGAACGCAGTTCACCCCGGCTATGGCTTCCTAGCCGAAAACGCTAGCTTTGCTCAGGCCGTCATTGAAGCAGGTCTGATCTGGATTGGACCTTCCCCTAAAGCAATTGACCAGCTTGGCGATAAAGTTTCTGCTCGACACGTCGCTGAAAAGGTTGGTGCTCCCCTAGCCCCTGGAACTCTAAACCCAGTTTCTGGAGCTGAAGAGGTCTTAGAGTTCGTAGCCAAGCATGGCCTGCCAATTGCCATCAAAGCTGCCTACGGTGGCGGTGGCCGAGGCATCAAAGTGGTCTATAACAAAGACGAAGTTGCCGAGAGTTTTGAATCTGCTACCCGCGAGGCGATAGCAGCTTTCGGTCGCGGTGAGTGCTTCGTTGAGAAGTATCTAGAAAAACCTCGCCACGTCGAAACGCAATGTTTAGCCGACTCATTCGGCAATGTTGTAGTTGTTTCAACCAGAGACTGTTCGCTTCAGCGTCGTCACCAGAAACTTGTTGAAGAAGCACCTGCTCCTTTCCTATCTGATGACCAGGTCAAACAACTGTATGACTCTTCAAAGGCAATTCTGAAAGAAGTTGGCTACGCAGGTGCTGGAACCTGTGAGTTCCTAGTCGCCCAAGACGGCACCATCTCTTTCCTTGAGGTAAATACCCGCCTTCAGGTAGAGCACCCTGTTTCAGAAGAAGTAACTGGACTTGATCTGGTTCGTGAACAGTTCCGTATTGCCGAAGGTGGCAAGCTGGATTATCCGGATCCAGTAATCAAAGGTCACAGCTTTGAATTCAGAATCAACGGTGAAGATGCCGGTAGAAACTTCATGCCAGCTCCAGGCTCGGTAACAGTATTCAACGTCCCTGGTGGAGCTGGTGTTCGAATCGACACCGGAGTTCAAGCTGGTTCAGAAATTTCAGGTTCCTTTGACTCAATGATTGCCAAGCTGATTGTTACCGGCGCTACCCGTGAACAAGCACTAGAGCGTTCCAGGAGAGCGCTTGCCGAACTCCACATCGAAGGAATGCCAACCGTTATTCCTTTCCACCGCAAGATAGTCAACGATCCAGCATTTATCGGGGCTAAAGGTAAGTTCGGTGTTTACACCAGATGGATTGAAACCGAGTGGACCAATGACATCGAGCCTTGGTCGGGAACTGGATCCGAGTCGGATCCTGAAGCTGAACGTAACAACGTGGTAGTTGAAGTCGGCGGTAAACGAATTGAAGTTAGCCTGCCTAAACAGTTGTTCTTGTCTGGCGGTGGAACTAAGAAAGCACCCGCCCCTAAGCGCAAGGCCCATGGCAACGTGCAAATCGATTCTGGTAACAACCTGCTTTCCCAGATGCAGGCAACAGTTGTCAAGATTGCAGTCAAAGAGGGGGATAAAGTCCCTGCCGGTCAGCAGCTGCTAGTGCTTGAGGCCATGAAGATGGAATCCCCACAAAACGCCATCAAGGATGTAGTCGTAAAGAAGATCCACGTCGCCGTTGGTGCCACAGTTCCTGCTGGAACACTGCTCATGGAGTTTGAAGAGTAACTCTAAAGGTTAGGGATGTGCAGTGCCCTAGACGCATCTGAAATAGATGTCGACATTGAAGGGTAGACCGCGAAGGTCTTTGCCACCTGATCAACAGTCAACCTGTTCTCAACTGCAATAGCTATCGGATAGATAAGCTCACTGGCATTTGGCGCAACAACCACGCCACCGATAACTGTTCCTCCGGTGGATGCAATCAACTTGATAAAGCCATCCTGGATCCCCTGAATCTTGGCTCTAGGGTTAGGCTCTAGTTCTATTTTGTGAACCGTACCGTTTACTAGACCTTGTCTTAATTCTTTTTCTGACCACCCCACCGAAGCGATCTCGGGGGAAGTAAAGACGTTAGCTGCAACATTTCTTATTTCGGTAGGGCTAGCAACATCGCCTAGAGTATGGAAGACAGCTGTTCTACCCTGCATTGCAGAAACCGAAGCTAGTGGCATGAAGGTTGTGCAATCTCCAACTGCATAAACGTTCGCTCTTGATGTCCGGGCTACTTTGTTTACCACTACGTGACCAGATTCAGTCAACTCGATACCGGCTTCTTCTAAGCCAAGTCCAGCAGTATTTGGAATTGAACCAACCGCCATTAGCGCGTGTGAACCGGATATAACAGTTCCATCGCTTAGCGTTACCTCTACACCGGATCCGGTGTTGCGAACTCTATCGGCTCGCGACTTTGCCAGCACCCTCATGCCGTTTCTGATAAAAACTTTTTCGATAAGAGCAGCTGCATCGGCATCTTCACCAGGCAAGACTGTATCTCGGGAAGAAACAAGGGTAACTTTCGAACCAAGACTCATAAACGCTGAAGCAAACTCTGCTCCAGTAACACCGGAACCCACCACAATTATGTGTTCTGGTAGCTCGGTCAGGTTGTAAAGATCAAGCCAAGTCAGGATTCGTTCGCCATCGGGCAGCGCTGAATCTAGAGTTCTGGGATGAGCCCCAACTGCAATGATGATTGTTTTAGCTTCAATTCTCTCTTCGGACCCGTCGGCTAGGGTAACCACTACGTGATGGTTTCCATCCAGCCTGCCTGAACCGTTAATAACTGTGACACCATGTTTGGCCAGAGTCTCAGCCATGTCATCGGACTGCTCTTTGGCGATGCTCAATAGACGCTTATTGATGGCCGCGAGATCCAAATCAACTTTAGGTTCAACCGGTTCACCATTCGCCGTGAAACTAACCCCGAGGTTAGCTGCCAGCTTTACTGAGTTGGCCGCCTCAGCAGTAGCGATCAAAGCTTTGCTCGGAACCACGTCGGTGAGCACTGCAGAACCACCAATTCCTTGGCGCTCGATTAGGGTTACCTGAGCCCCTAGCTGACTGCCAGCAACTGCTGCTTCGTAACCGCCAGGGCCACCGCCAATAATGACAATATGATGTTTGATTTGGGTTGAACTACTCACCTAGCAATTCTGCCATCTTTGCTTGGGTAGACTCCCATTATGAGCAATCCGTTAGATGACCTAAACGTCGACCCATTTGATATCGCGGCGCAGGCTGCCAAAATTATTGCCGATAAATCTGGAGTTGAGCAGCACGACATCGCACTTACTTTAGGTTCCGGCTGGGCTAAAGCTGCCGACCTGATCGGTGAAACCATTGCAACTATTTCAGCCGATGAACTGCCTGGCTTTAGAGCCAGCAAGGTTGTTGGACACGTCTCAACCATTCGTTCCATTGCTCTGCCAAATGGCAAGCACGCTTTAGTCCTAGGCGCTAGAACCCACTACTACGAAGGTCATGGAGTTAGACCGGTGGTCCACGGAGTTAGAACTGCAGCTGCTGCCGGCGCGAAAATCATGATTCTCACCAACGGTGCCGGTGGCATTAAGACCAGCTGGGCACCAGGAACCCCAGTTCTCATCTCTGACCACATCAACTTCACCGCAACCAGTCCGATCGAAGGGGCTAACTTCGTTGACCTCACCGATCTATATGCACTCAGACTGAGAGATATCGCCAGAAGCGTGGATGCTTCACTGGATGAAGGCGTATACATGCAGTTCCGCGGCCCACACTACGAAACTCCTGCTGAGGTTCAGATGGCTAAAGCTGTCGGAGCTCACCTGGTTGGCATGTCTACCGCATTGGAAGCCATCGCAGCTAGACAGTCGGGAATGGAAGTTCTTGGACTCTCCTTAGCTACCAACCTAGCCGCTGGTATAAGCGATTCGCCTCTGTCGCACGTGGAAGTGCTTGCAGCGGGCAAAGAAGCAGAGCCTAGAATCAGTGCCCTGCTCGCACAGATCGTAGCCAAGCTCTAACCATGTCAGATCTGCTTGCCCAAGCACAGAGCTGGCTCAACCAAGATCCAGATCCGGTTACCTGCAGCGAATTACAAAAACTTATCGTTGCCGAGGATTTAGTTGAACTGGAAAAACGTTTCGGATCCCGTCTTGAATTCGGCACAGCTGGATTACGCGGTGAACTGGGTGCCGGCCCAAACCGCATGAACCGAGTGCTTGTGGCTCAAGCCGCCGCAGGAATCGGCCGCTATTTGCGTCCCGGTGCCTCAGTAGTTATTGGTTTTGACGGAAGAATTAACAGTGAAGTTTTTGCTAGAGACTCAGCGGAAATACTTTCGGGCATGGGGCTGACTGTTTATCTTCTAGATGAAATCTGTCCGACTCCACTGATTTCATTTGCCACCAGGTTCCTTGATGTTAGTGCTGGCATCATGGTGACCGCATCACACAATCCACCGAGAGACAACGGTTACAAGGTCTATCTCGGTGGTTCATTCAATGGCTCTCAGATTATTGCCCCGGTGGATGAACAAATCGCGGAACAGATCGAAACCATAGCTGAAACTGAAACCTTCGATTCACTGCCTAAATCAGCAAACTACAAAGTTATTGGTCCTGAAATCCGCGAAGCCTATAAAGCATCCGTGTTGAAAGCCGTGCAGCCAAACTTGGATCCGAACCTAAAAATCGTATACACCGCCCTGCACGGGGTCGGTTGGCAACCGGTGCAAGAGATCTTCTCGGCAGCTGGGATGGACTTGATACCAGTCAAAGAACAAATTGAACCAGATGGATCATTCCCAACGGTGGCCTTTCCTAACCCCGAAGAAACCGGAGCCATGGACTTGTCTTTCGCCACTGCGGAATCAAATGACGCTGACCTGATTCTTGCCAACGATCCTGATGCTGACCGAGTTGCCGTTGCGCTGAAAATTGATGGTGATTGGAAAAGGCTTACCGGTGATCAGATTGGTCTGATACTTGCCGACGAAATTGCCAGGCGTCATAGTTCAGGAACCCTAGCTTGCTCGATAGTGTCCTCCTCTGTATTGGTTGAAGTGGCTAAACAGCACAACCTAAACTTCGCCGAGACCCTCACCGGCTTCAAATGGATTAGCAAGGTAGACGACTTAATTTTTGGATTCGAAGAGGCACTCGGTTACTGCATCGACCCCGAGCACGTTGCCGACAAGGATGGCATCAGCGCTGCCCTAATGATTGCTAACATCGCTAGCCGTGAGGCGAGAGCCTCAAGAACCCTAATGGACCTGCTAGAAGACCTGGGTAAGAAATACGGCTACTACGCAACTGGCCAGGTTTCGATAAGGGTTACCGACCTGAGCGTGATTAGCAAGATTGTGACTGGAATCCGATCAAATCCTCCAGTCAGCATTGCTGGACAAGCTGCAACTTTCACTGACCTGAACTTGGGCTCTGAACTGTTACCACCAACCGATGGACTTCGCTTTGATCTTGCAGATGATTCAAGAGTGATCATTCGACCATCAGGGACTGAGCCTAAGTTGAAGTGTTACCTTCAGGTAATCGGCTCGGATTACAAAGATGCCGAGCTAAAGCTTGCCAAGCTCACCCAGAGCGCCAGAGAGCTTCTCGCGAATTTCAACTAAGTCAAAGACGTGGTCGATTGCCACTATCTTGCCAGGCATGTTCTCCAACTGGAATACCAGTTCCGGTGTGGTCATGATGATGTCCGCTACGTGGGCTTCTCTTTTAGCCGTGGTTATGTCGGCTGCCTGAACTTCTGCTGTTACTCCCAGCAAAGTCAGAACTTTTTCGGTGTTCATTTTTAACAACACTGAGGTCCCAATCCCCATCCCACACACCGCAATAATCTTCATGCTCTGAGCCTAACTAAATAAAGCTCTGACCGAGCCAACATCATCAAGTGCCAGCAGTGAATTCAACTTTGCTTCATCCAAAAGAAACTCACTCAGGGCAGCAAGGAGTGTTATGTGATCGTCGTGTTCGATTGCGGTTAGACCAAAAACTATTTTCACTGGGTCAAATCTTTCAATACCAAAGCTGACACCGGAACTTAAGGTCAGTAGCGAAAGCCCTGGGCTAATAACCCAATCCCCTGGTTTGGCATGGGCGAGGGCAACCCCCGGGGCGATCACCATGTATGGGCCTAGTTCCTGATAGACCGCTATCATGGCCCGAGCGTATTCAGGCTTAGCTCTGTTGCTTTTTACTAGGAGTTCTCCGGTAACTTCAAAACACTCTTGCCAAGAGCTGGCTGGATGTTGCAAAGCGATAGCGCCTTCAGCCAAAGCCTCATTGAGAATGTTATCCATGGTTAGGCGTTGGCAAAACCTTCAGTGATCCGCTCAATAATCTCAGAGCGAATATCCATATCAATAAAGGCAGCGTTAGCAGCATTGAGCTGGAATAACTCGAGATCTTCCAGGTCATATTCAAAAGCATCAACTAAGAGTTCAAGCTCACGAGTTATGGTGGTTCCACTCATCAACCGGTTGTCCGTGTTGACCGTCACATTGAATCCCAAACGATAGAGGTCATCGAATGGATGATCTTTGATGGTTGGGTTTTCAATACCTGGAACGGCTCCAGTTTGCAGGTTGGAGGAAGGTGAAAGCTCTAGGGCTATACCCCGCTCAAGCACCCAGGTTGCCACCTCGCCAAAACCATAGTTGTTCTGGTCATCTAGAAAAATGTCCTCGATGATACGAACTCCGTGACCCAGTCTTAGTGTTCTTCCGTCAATAATGGCATCCCTGATGGAATCTCTACCAGCTGCCTCACCAGCGTGCAGGGTCACCGGCATTAGCTGTTGGTTCAACCAGGTGAAAGCTGACTTGTGTCGGGACGGGCTAAAACCATCTTCCGGTCCGGCGTAATCAAAACCAACCACTCCGTTGTTGCGATGTCTGACTGCAAGTTCAGCAATCTCCTGAGCTCGGTCATTCTGACGCATGGCAGTAATCAGTTGACCGGTTTGCAGGTAACCGCCGTTAGCTGCTACCTCCTCGCGTGCCTGAGCTAAGCCCTCTTCGACGTATTCAACTACCTGATCCAAAGTTAAACCTTGGCTCAGGTGCTGCTCCGGAGCCCAACGGATTTCACCGTAAATTACTCCGTCTTTGGCTAGATCTAGAGCAAACTCTTTAGCCACTCTAGTTAGACCAGCTCTGGTTTGCATTACGGCGGTGGTGTGGACGAAAGTTTCCAGGTAGCGAACTAGCGAACCAGAATCACAAGAATCTAAGAACCACTGGTTCAGAGCTTTAGCATCTCTAGCCGGTAATTCATGACCTATCTCCGCCGCCAGTTCAACAATTGTTCCTGGGCGAAGACCACCATCGAGGTGATCGTGCAGGGAAACTTTAGGTAGTGCTCTGATATTCATTTTTACTTTCGTTAGTTACTAATGCGGTCCAAGATAAGTTCAGGGCCTGAAACTCTTTCGGCAGCAATGCTGATACCTCCGCTTAGGGCATCGATTGCTCTCTCAAACCTGTTTTCCTCATCGGTGAACAGTGTCAGCAGCGGTTGACCTTTGGTCACCTGGTCGCCGCGCTTGGCGTGCAGAATTACTCCGGCACCAAACTGAACCGGGTCTTCTTTTCTAGCTCTACCTGCACCTAAACGCCAAGAGGCTGTTCCAACTGCAAGAGCATCAAGTTGATTCAAATAACCAGTTTCTTCAGCCAAAACCACTTGCTCGTGTTTAGCCTTAGGCAGGACAGCTTTAGGGTCACCGTGCTGGGCAGCAACCATTTGGTTCCACTTATCCATGGCTCTACCGTCTTTGAGTGCAGCTGCTACATCAACATCAGTCTTACCGCTTAGTCGAAGCATCTCGGTGGCCAAGGCGATGGTGATCTCTACTACATCCTTGGGTCCGCCACCGGCTAGTACCTCTACTGCTTCCTCAACCTCTAGCGAGTTTCCAATCTTGTTTCCCAGCGGAGTCGACATGTCGGTGAGCAGGGCACTGGTCTTCACTCCGGCATCAGCACCGATTTGAGTAAGCACCTGAGCAAGTTCGCGGGCTCGATCAAGATTCTTCATAAAGGCACCAGAGCCGACCTTTACATCCAAAACCAAAGATGAGGTTCCTTCGGCAATCTTCTTGCTCATGATTGAACTAGCAATTAGCGGAATTGCCTCCACCGTTCCAGTTACATCGCGAAGCGCGTATAACTTCTTATCGGCGGGAGCTAACCCACTTCCAGCCGCGCAGACTACAGCTCCGACTTTTTCCAACTGCTCGTGCATCTGCAGGTTACTTAGATTTGCTTGCCAGCCCGGAATCGACTCCATTTTGTCTAGCGTGCCGCCGGTGTGTCCTAGACCTCTTCCAGAAAGCTGAGGCACTGCGACTCCAAAGACTGAAACTAGTGGAGCGACCATGAGAGTTATCTTGTCGCCAACTCCACCGGTGGAATGCTTATCCGCGGTTGGCATAGGTAGGTCACTGAAATCTAATCTTTCTCCGCTAGCAATCATTGCCAAAGTCAAATCTTTGATTTCTCGTCGGTTCATGCCGTTAAGCAAAATCGCCATCGCCATCGCCGACATCTGCTCGTCAGCGACCACACCTTTGGTGTAGTTCTCAATCAACCAGTTAATCTGGTCAGTTGAAAGTTCCTGCTTTTCACGCTTAGCGATGATCAGTTCAACCGCGGAAAACTCTTTAGCCATTCTTACCTATCCGCGCTGGTCAGCGCCAAAACCTTCTTCTAGCTCTCTAGGACCAAAAGCATCAGGCAGAACCTGCTCAATAGTTTTAACCCCAGAGATAGTTTGAAGAAGCATTCCCTCAGCAGAGTGTTCAAAGAGCAGCTGTCTGCATCGACCACAAGGCATCAATATGTTGCTGTTACCGTCAACACAGTAGAAAGCGACAAGCTTGCCACCCCCGGTCATTGCCAAGTTGCCAACCAATCCACACTCAGCACACAGCCCTACCCCGTAGCTAGCATTCTCTACGTTGCAACCAGAAACTATCCGGCCGTCATCAACTAAAGCTGCAGCACCGACTGGAAAGTGCGAGTAGGGTGCATAGGCGGATTTCATGGCAGCTACGGCTGCGACTTTTAGTTGCTCCCAGTTGATTTCCATGGCCTAACCTTTCACGTAGGGTTGGCCCGAGGCCGCGGGGGCTCGAACCTTACCTGCAAATCCAGCAACCGCCACCAAGGTAACCAGGTAAGGAACCATCACGATGAAATCGAAAGGAACACCTGGGGATACCTGGTTAGCCCAGACTCGGAGGATGATGGTGAAACCGAACAGCAGTGCTGAGAGCATGACGTAAATCGGTTGCCATCTACCCAAGATAACGACGGCAAGAGCGATAAAGCCCTGGCCACCAGACATTTCTCGACCGAAGGAACCTACGTTTCCGATAGTCAGTGCAGCACCACCGAGGCCGGCAATCATGCCACCAATGGTTACCCACCAGAACCTAGTCTTAGCCACGTTGATGCCAACGGTATCGGCAGCCAGTGGATGCTCACCTACCGATCGAGCTCTAAGCCCCAACTTGGTTTTGAACAATACGTACCAGAGCACTGGAACAATGATGAACATCAAGTAAACGGTGATTCTGTTGTTGAAAAGAACTTGCCCAACCACCGGAATATCCGAAAGGAATGGGATGGCTATCTTGTCGAAGGTGCCTGGGAAGTTTAGGTGTTGACGATCTTTATCAACCCATGCTGAGTGGAGGAAGTTTGTGACACCGATGACCAAAACATTTAACAGCACACCAATAATGACTTGGTCAACTAAATACTTAATGGCCAGCGAAGCCAAAATCATTGAGAGCAGACCGGCTGCAATCATGGCAGCTATCATTCCGATGTAAAGATTGCCGGTTGTAGTTCCAACCACCGATGAAACAAAGGCACCGGTGAGTAGTTGACCCTCGATAGCGATGTTTACAACACCGACGCGCTCAGACATGATTCCAGCCATACCACCCAAAATCAGTGGGATAGCCAGTACCAGGGTGTTGCTCAAAATGAAAACCATCTGAACACCCTGTGAAGCGCCGGTTGCCAACCAGCCAAGCAGCGCCATGATGGCTAGGAAACCAAAGATAATGATCAACCACATCGGGGTAACTTTTGACCGACGGTTTAGCATGAATGCCAATCCGGCTAAGGCCAACAGAATTACACCGATTATGGTGCAGAAAAGCATCGAGTTCACAACGTATGAAGGCAGCTGAACAAATTCACGCTTGTCACTCCAAACGTAAGTGATATCTCCCGGCTTACCGAAAACACCAAAACCTAAGAGAACAATTAATCCGGCTACGGCCATGACAATTGATGCCTTCAAACTTGGCTTGAGTTCAACCTGAGAAAACATTCCAGGGGTAACTTCAATCTTGCTCATTATTTAGCCACCTTTGCAGTCTTCTTCATGACATCGATCATCTTCGGTCCTGGCTTCGGTAGACGATAGATCGCTCTGATGATCGGCGGTGCCGCTATGAACAGCACAATAAGGGCTTTAACAACACCTAAGACTTCCGGTGAAACACCGGCGACCTGCATCGATGATGCTCCAGCCTTGAAGGCTCCAAAGAGCAGCCCGGCCATCGCTACACCACCGGCTCTAGAACCACCGAGTAGAGCTACGGTAATGGCGTCAAAACCAATACCAGCCTCAATCGAAGTGGTTAGACCACCTTGAATGCTGAGTGCTTGGTTGGCTGCAGCTAAACCAGCAAAGCCAGCCGAGATTGCCAAAGCCCAGATGAAAGTGTTCTCAACTTTGATACCGGCAGCTCTAGCTGCCGAAGCGTTGTGTCCAACCATGCGGAAGCGGAAACCAAAAGTTGATCTCTCCATCAACCACCAGTAACCGACTACCGCTAGAACAGCAAAGATCAAACCGTAGTGAAGTTTGAATTCCGGTCCAAGCAGTGAACCGAGCATGGCGGTGTCCGCCGGTCTATCGGACTTAGGTGTTCCACCACCGTTAGCTTCAAGTAGCAGACTTGGTTCGCGCAGGAAGTAAGTGAAAAGCGAAGCAGCAACGTAGTTGAGCATGATGGTCACGATAACTTCGTGGGCACCAAAACGTGCTTTCAAAATACCAACGATGATTCCCCAGACCGATGCACACAAAACCGCAACCACTGTTGCCAGCAGCATGTGAATCACCGGCGGTAATTCCATTCTGGTGGAAACAAAAGTTGCACCGGCAAGACCGACCATGATTTGACCGGTCGCACCGATGTTGAACAGGCCGACGCGGAAAGTCAGTGCCACGCCAAGTCCTGCCATAACCAACGGTGCGGCGAAACGCAGAGTCTCGGTTAGTGGGCGAATCCCATCAATAAAGTTATCGGCATTGAGGTTATAGATTGACCCGGAAAAGAGCGCTCCATAACCATCCTGGATAGTCCACCATACGCTGGAGAGTGCATAGTTTGGATCCGCCCCAAAATTGGACCAGGACTTCACCACACCTGAGTCGAAGACCACCATGAAGATCGCTCCGATGATGAAACCCAGCAGAATGGAGAGGCTAATGCGAACCGGGTCCCCCGACATTATTTCTTTTAGAACGCTCTCTGAAGAGCTTTCTTTTACTGCTACATCTTTATTCTTTTTCATGCTGCAATACCTGCCATCATCTTGCCCAGCTTCTCCCTGCTGGTCTTAGCGTCAACAATTCCAACGATTTTCCCGCGATACATAACTGCTATCCGGTCAGCTAAAGCAAGAACTTCATCCAACTCAGTGGAGATTATCAGCACGGCTTTACCGGCGTCTCTAGCAGCGATGATCTGCTCGTGGATGAACTCAATGGACCCAACATCCACTCCTCGTGTCGGCTGGGATGCCACTAGAACCTTGAGATCTCGCCCCAGCTCCCTGGCCACAACAACCTTCTGCTGGTTACCGCCGGAGAGCTGTTTAGCAAGGGTTTCAGCTGAAGGTGTCCTGATGTCAAATCGCTCAATCAGATCTTCCGCAATCTCATCCCGCTTAGGAAAGTCAATTTGAATGCCTTTGGCGAATGGCTTGGTGAATGACCCATCCAACATCAGATTTTCAGCAATTGAGAAATCTCCGACCAGACCATCTTTCTTGCGGTCTTCAGGGATGTAACCGAGGCCGGCTTCTAAAACTTCACGGACCGTGCTCTTCGTGACATCTTTATTAGAAACCACGATGCTGCCACTGTGCACCTTGCGAATACCGAGGATGGCTTCGGCTAGTTCAGTTTGACCATTACCTTGAACTCCGGCAATCGCCAACACTTCTCCGTCCTGAACTTTGAAGCTCACCCCGTCAACCATTTGGTGGTTACGGTCATCTAAAACTGTGAGGTCTTGGATAACCAGCGATTCGCCTCCAAGCTTCGCCGGCTTCCTCTTTACATCTAAATCAACTTCACGGCCGACCATCAGTGAAGCAAGCTCACTGGCTGAAGCTTTTGGAGATGGGCTGGCCACTACCTTGCCTTGGCGGATAACGGTAATGCTGTCGGCAACCTGCTGGACTTCACGGAGCTTGTGGGTGATAAAAATAATCGAGGTTCCAGACTTAGCTAGACCCCGCATAATCTCCATGAGCTCATCGGTTTCCTGTGGAGTTAGCACCGCGGTCGGCTCATCCAAAACTAGAATCTTTGCATTTCTAGCTAGAGCCTTAATAATTTCAACTCGTTGCTGAGCGCCAACCGGTAAGTCTTGAATCTTTGCATCTGGATCAATTTGAAAACCAAACCGATCGGAAATTTCTAAAACTAGTTTCCTGGCAGCTCCGACATCTAAAGCTCCAAGCTTTGATGTTGGCTCATGTCCTAGGACAACATTCTCAGCAACGGTAAATACTGGAATAAGCATGAAATGCTGGTGCACCATTCCTATTCCTGCAGCCATGGCATCACCTGGACCATTGAACTTCACTGCCTTATCATCAAGCAGGATCTCACCACTGTCTGGTTGCAACAAACCGTAGAGAACATTCATCAGGGTTGATTTACCAGCACCGTTTTCACCTAACAGGCTGTGAATTTCTCCCGGTTTCAAAACTAGGGAGATGTTGTCATTTGCCACCAAGGTTCCGAACTTCTTGGTGATGTTGCGTAGCTCTAATTTCATGGCTAGCCAAGGCTCCTTCGCACAGTGCTTACCTCTAATCTAGCCGAACCAACCGAGGCTTAAAGCAGAACTGCCAGGGCTTAAGCCCTGGCAGTTCCTTGAACCTTTACGCAGAATTAGCTGCGTGGGTCGATTGAACCATCAATGATTCCAGCCTTTAGCTCGTCGAGCTTAGTCTGTAGTGATTCAGAGATGAATTCAGTACTGGTTACACCAACACCACCGTTTGACAGGGTACCGATGTATGCCTCGCCTGAGAACTCAGTCTTGTCAACTGCATCAGCCTTGATGTAGTCGTAAACTGAGGCACCCAATAGCTTCATGATTGAAGTCAAAATTAGGTCCTTGTACTCTGGGTTAGCAACGGTCCAGTCCTTGTCAACACCAATCATCTTGGCGTCAACACCGGCTTCAGAGATTGCCTCTGAAAGTGCACCGAACTGGTCTCCACCTACAGGAAGCAATACGTCTGCACCCTGAGCGATCTGACCAGCAGCAATTGTCTTACCAGCTGGGTCGTTTGGAGCGAATCCACCGATGAAGTCACCCTTTGATGTAGCTGGGTTCCAACCAACAACCTTAACTTCAGTGTTGTTGTCAGCAGACCATGCCATAGCACCGTAGTAGAAACCGTCCATGAAGTCGGTTACTGCAGGGATCTGTAGACCACCGTAGGTTCCAAGAACCTTAGTAGCTGAATAGTCTGCAGCTGCATAACCAGCTAGGTAAGCAGATTCAACAGTGTTGTAGTTGAAAGGCTTTAGGTTTGTTGCACCGTTTGACCAACCATCAACGGTCACGAAGTGAACGTCAGTGTTTGCTTCGGCTGCTGCGTTGACTGCGTCAACTAGGTTGAATCCAACTGCGAAAATAACGTCACACTTGGCGTCAATCATTGACTGTAGGTTTGGTGCAAAGTCTTCTGAAGAGTTTGACTCAGCTGACTTAATTTCAACACCGAATTCCTCTTGAGCCTGAACTAGACCATCCATAACAGATTCGTTGAATGACTTGTCGGTCCATGAACCTTCGTCAGAAACACCACACGCGATGTATCCTGCACCTGGCTTTGGTGAAGCACAGCCCGATAGCACGAGCAAGCTGGCTGATGCCATTGCTACTCCCGCTAGGACCTTACGTGAAACTTTGTTCACTTCTTTCCTCCTGGATTTATTAGGCCGATGCCAATCACCGGCCACACACAAGTAGACACTACTGCCTCGCGCAGACACTTTTGACCATTAAGGGCGAGTTTTACCCAGGCGTTACATTTATTTATTTAGCTCGGAAATTAGCCTCTGGCGATACTCGGCTAGCTCAGTTGAGGCTGGTTCTGCTGTCCGGTATTGGACCAGTCCCTTTTCTAGTGCATTTGGTATTCGATAGACCGGATCGGTGTTGAATTTCCTAGCCAGGAGGCTCGCGACCGCCCTAAGCACTACCAGCCTGCTGTTGCGCTCAACTGAGCCAACCACTTTGGCGTCTATTTTTCGCAAAGTTTTGCCAAGTTGCAGGTTTGAGCCAATCACAGTGAGGTTGGAATAATCCTCAATTCCATCCCAAATGCTTCTGGAGGCAAACAAAGTGATCACTGAAGGTTCAACTACTTCTTGAAGCTTTGCTTTTAGTTCATTTGCTGTATTAATTTTGCGAACAGTAATCGCAGTGCTGCGACCTGAAATCCTTGAATACTCTTTTACTCCGGCTCTAAAGCCTGCTTCCATTTCTTTCACCAACCAGTACTTGGGTTGGAGGTAAAGTGTCACGCTGTCACTGAGTTCTGAAGCGGCAAAACCAGCGAGCTTAGCTGCGCTGGAAATGTCATCGGCTAACCAGCGGAAGTTCGTTGGTTGATCTTCGATGGCAATTTGGCTTCCAAAGAACAGCACCAACATCTTTGGGTGCAATCTGGCAAAGCTCGCCAGTGAATCTAAATACTTCGGATTGCTGGCGACCATAAAGACGCAACCTGCCTGCAGTTCCTTGAGAAGGCGAGGCATCAAATTCTCACCGGACGAGATAGTAACTTCTCGCACCTTTAGCCCATAGACAACTTGAGCTTCAACTAAATCGGCTGCCAGTTGTCGATCCGGAGTTCCAGGTAGTTCCGAGGCGGATGTAATTAGGCAGCCGCTGGTCTTGGCTTTGTGAGTGGACTCTTCGTTAGGTTTAGCGACACAACCAGTTAGGAGGATAGTGCCGACAGCAAAAATGGTAGCTAACTTAGCGAGCCTGGTTCTCATAGAACATCGCTGTGTCCAGTGGTCTTTAGTGATTCGACCAAATTCTTCACCCGTTGAGCATGTTCCTTGGTGGTAACCAGAAGTGCATCGGGGGTATCCACCACGATTACATCTTCTATACCGATCAAAGCGATCAGTCTTCCGGTTTCGCTGACTAGAATTCCGCTGGACTTATCCGAAAGAACTTTGACATCGCCTAGCACGGCTAGATGGTCTGGGTCTCCGTTAGCCTGAAGTTCAGCAATCGCAGCAAAGTCACCAACATCGTGCCAGCCGAACTCCGCTGGGACCACGGCAACCAAGCCCTGCTCGGCAGCTGGTTCAGCCACTGAATAGTCGATGGCAATTTTCTTCAGCTTTGGCCAAATCTCATCAAAGGTCTTAGCTTGGTGGTCAGTGTCCCAAGCCTCTGCCAGAGCTAAAACTTGTTGGTGTAACTCAGGTTCAGTTTCGGCTAACACCGAGAGCAAAAGCTCAGCTGGGGCGATAAACATACCGGCGTTCCAAAGGAACTTGCGTGAACGAACATACTTCTGGGCACGCTTGAGATCTGGCTTCTCGACAAACTTTTCAACCTCACGAGCATTAGGCGAATTCTCAATACGCTCACCGGTTTTGATATAACCGAAACCCACCGAAGGTTCGGTTGGCTCGATGCCGATGGTCACAATCTTGCCGGTAGCGGCAACAGTGACAGCCTCGCGGACTACTTCAAGAAAAGATTCAGTGTCATTGATTACGTGATCAGCGGCAAAGGAACCGATAATCGCTTCTGGGTCTCGGCTGTAAAGGATGGCTGCCGCCAGAGCGATGGCAGCTGTCGAATCTTTAGGGCTGGGTTCCAGAATTAGGTTCATCGCTGAAATATCAGGGACCTGTTCTAAAACAGCACTCTCATGAGCAGCACCGGTTACGATCAGCAATCGGTCAGCTCCCGCTATCGGACTTAGTCTTTCTACGGTGTCCTGTAACAGGGTTTGCCCAGAGCCGGTTAGGTCATGCAAAAACTTCGGCGCTGATGCTCTTGAGAGCGGCCAAAGCCTCGAGCCAATACCACCAGCTGGTATCACCGAATAAAAACGAGCCATTGGCTCACGATTTGCGTTCATAACTCCAAAAGCCTATCCGAGATGGGCATTTTGGGCATTTTAAGTTCTCGTCCCCAGTTATCATTAAGAGGTATTCAGGCGCTTAAATTCTGCGCCAATCAAGGAGGATTTTCGTGGCTAAGTTACCTGCCGGGACGCTATATCGCGGCAAATTGGGCATGTGGAGCTGGGTTTTACACCGGATTACTGGAGTCGGAATTTACTTCTTCCTACTAGTCCACATTCTTGACACTGCCCTGGTCAGAGTGAGTGCTGAGGCTTACAACTCGGTAGTTGCCAGTTACAAGACCGATATCATCGGTGTTGCTGAAATCGGACTAGTTGGCGCAATCCTCTTCCACGGTTTCAACGGAATCAGAATCATGCTGATCGACTTCTGGCGCAAAGGTGCCAAATATCAGAACGTTATGTTCTGGATTGTTCTTGTTATCTGGGCCGTGCTCATGGCCGGCTTTATCCCTCGTCAACTTATGCACATCTTTGGAGCGTAACCATGGCCGTTATTATTGAGCAACCAGACGCACCTCGCTCACGCAAGGGTGCCCAGTGGGAAAAGCGCGCCTGGATCTTCATGCGCATCTCAGGTGTATTCCTAATCTTCCTGATTATTGGTCACCTTTTAGTTAACCTCGTCCTTCCTGAACGAGGAGTAAAAGCTATCGACTTTGCCTTTGTAGCTGGTAAGTGGGCCTCACCGTTCTGGCAGGTTTATGACGGTTTGATTTTGTGGCTTGCTTTGATTCACGGAACCAACGGCATGAGAACCTTAGTTAACGACTACACCGAGAGAGTGTGGCTGCGTAAAGCACTTAACACAACTCTCTGGGTAACCGCCGGTTTGCTGATTCTGCTTGGAACCCTAGTCATCACAACCTTCGATCCATGCATCGATCCAAACGTTCACACTTATCTACCAGACCTTGTTTGTAAGGGTTAAGGAATAAATTGTCTGAAGTTAAAGTTCATCACTATCAATACGACGTTGTAATAGTTGGTGCCGGTGGTGCTGGCATGCGTGCCGCTATTGAAGCAGGACCGCACGTTAAAACTGCTGTTATCTCCAAGCTCTTCCCTACCCGCTCACACACCGGTGCAGCTCAAGGTGGTATGGCTGCAGCGCTAGCCAACGTTGAAGAAGACAGCTGGGAGTGGCACACTTTCGACACAGTCAAAGGTGGTGACTACCTGGTTGACCAGGATGCCGCTGAAATTCTTGCTAAGGAATCGGTTCAGGCAGTTATTGACCTAGAGAACATGGGGCTTCCGTTCAACCGAACCCCAGATGGCAAAATTGACCAGAGAAGATTCGGTGGACACACTCGTGACCACGGTAAAGCTCCAGTAAGAAGAAGCTGTTATGCAGCTGACCGCACCGGCCACATGATTCTGCAGACCCTGTACCAAAACTGCGTAAAGCTGGGCATTGAGTTCTATAACGAGTTCTATGTTCTAGATCTCGTTATGAACGAAGTTGATGGAGTTAAGCGTCCAGCTGCTGTAGTTGCCTACGAACTGGCTACCGGTGAACTGCACGTGTTCCAGGGCAAGTCAATCGTCTTTGCTACCGGTGGTTTCGGAAAGATCTTCAAGACCACCTCTAACGCACACACCCTTACCGGTGATGGTGTCGGCATCATCTACCGCAAGGGTCTGCCTCTAGAAGACATGGAGTTCTACCAATTCCACCCAACCGGTCTAGCCGGTCTTGGCATCTTGCTTTCTGAAGCTGCTCGTGGTGAAGGTGGAATCCTTCGCAATGCATCCGGTGAAAGATTCATGGAGCGTTACGCCCCAACCATCAAAGACCTTGCTCCTCGCGACATGGTTGCTCGGGCTATGGCTAACGAAGTTCGTGAAGGTCGCGGTGCAGGGCCACACAAGGACTACGTACTGCTAGACCTCACTCACCTAGAACCTGCGGTTATTGACGCAAAACTTCCCGACATCACTGAGTTTGCTAGAACCTACCTAGGCGTTGAGCCATACACCGAACCGGTTCCAGTTTTCCCAACCGCTCACTACGCGATGGGTGGAATCCCAACCAACATTAAGGCTGAAGTTCTCTCCGATAACAACACTGTTGTTCCAGGTTTATATGCTGCCGGTGAATGTGCCTGTGTTTCAGTGCACGGTGCTAACCGACTGGGTACTAACTCGCTGCTGGACATCAACGTGTTTGGTAAGCGTGCTGGTCAATACTCAGTTGAGTACGCCAAGACAGCTGACTTTGTTCCAGTTCCTGAAGATGCAATCAAAGAAACTGTTTCTCTAATCGAGAAGATGCGCAAGGCGGAAGGTAACGAGAAGATCGCGGTTATCCGTAAAGAGCTGCAGGACACCATGGACAAGAATGCCCAGGTTTACAGAACTGAAGAATCACTGAATGAAGCTCTGGATAAAATCAAGGAACTTCGCAAGCGTTACGAGAACATCCACGTCATGGATAGAGGACAGCGTTTCAACACTGACCTACTGGAAGCAATCGAACTTGGCTTCCTACTAGATCTGGCTGAAGTTCTTGCCTTCACCGCTCGTGAACGTCGAGAATCTCGCGGTGGTCACTTCCGTGAAGACTACGAAACCAGAAACGATGAGAAGTTCATGGTTCACTCAATGGCTTATAAAGACGGGGAAGAAATTCGTATCGACTGGAAGCCAGTTACCATCACCAACTACCAGCCAATGGAGCGTAAGTACTAATGAGCACTGCAGTAGAGAGCACTAAAGAAATAGCTGCCGTACCTTCATTTACGGTCACACTATTTGTTAGAAGATTCAACCCAGAAACTGATAGCGAGCCTAAGTGGCAGGACTTCGATGTTCAGGTGTTTGGAACTGATCGTGTTCTAGATGCCCTCCACAAAATTAAGTGGGAGCAGGATGGAACACTTACCTTTAGAAGAAGCTGTGCTCACGGTGTTTGTGGTTCAGATGCAATGCGTATCAACGGTAGAAACCGTTTGGCTTGTAAGACGCTGATTAAAGATCTAGACATCACACAGCCAATCTATGTTGAACCAATCAAGGGTCTTACCGTTGAGAAGGACCTGGTCGTCGACATGAACCCGTTCTACCAGGCCTATAAAGATGTAAAGCCTTTCCTAATTGCTTCAGATAAGCCGGAGAAGGAAAGACTGCAGTCACCTGAGGATCGTGCACGTTTCGATGAGACCACGAAGTGCATTCTCTGCGCTGCCTGCACATCTTCTTGCCCAGTGTTCTGGACCGATAACCAGTACTTTGGCCCAGCCGCTATCGTCAACGCTCACCGCTTCATCTTTGACTCAAGAGATGAAGCTGCCGAGGTCAGACTGGACATCTTGAACGATAAAGAAGGTGTTTGGCGCTGTCGCACCACCTTCAACTGCACCGAGGCTTGCCCTAGAGGAATTGAAGTTACCAAGGCTATCGCTGAAGTTAAGCAAGCTATTCTGCGGGGCAAGAGATAACTGGGAATTTCCCAACAACTTATCCCCAGAAACTGGTTATTTAGACTTCCTTGTTTAGGCTTAAGGTATGGCCGATGACTTTTGCACCCAACGCAAGGTAACTGACGTTGCTGAGACCAAACTTGGTATTTCCAGACGCAACTTCTTATCTGGTATTGCAACCATCGCTGCGACCGTTGGCTTTACTTCACTTGCTGAAACAGCCGAAGCTGGCACTAAGAAATATAAAGTGTGTGCAACTAAGGACATAAAAGTTGGCGGTGCTTCTATTTTTAGAATTGCTGCTGCCGGTGGCATCATGGTGATGATCACTCAGCCCAAAAAGGGAACTTACCGCGCATTCAACCCTGCTTGCACCCACGAGGGGTTCCAACTAGAACGAATTGAAGGAACCTCGTTGGTTTGCCCTAGGCACGGAGCAAGGTTTAACTCTGACAACGGTAAGCCGACAGCTGGACCTACCAGAACTGCCCTAAAGAAATACACCGTTACGGTTCAAGGAACAACCATCTATATCAACGCCTAGGACTTAAACTTGTCCTATGCCCACCAACATCTCTGTAGCAACCATCAATGTCAATGGCGTGCGCGCTGCAGCTAAAAAAGGTTTGATTGAGTGGATTGTTGAACACTCCCCCGACATAATTGCTCTTCAGGAAGTAAGAGCCGAAACTTCCGATCTAGAAGAAATCTTCAAAGCGATTGAAAAGCTTGATGGCAACACCTGGCACATCATCCACGATGCTGCATCAGCTAAGGGTCGTGCCGGAGTTGCAGTTGTCTCAAAACTGAAACCGCTTACTTCTAGAACAGCCCTTGGAGCTAAGAGCTTTGATAGTGCTGGTAGATGGCTTGAAGTTGATTTCAAGATCAAAACTAAAACTCTTACCGTAATCAGCACCTACGTTCACTCTGGTGAAGTAGACACCCCTAAACAGGTTGAGAAATACAAGTTCCTTGAAGCTATGACTAAACGGATGGCAGATCTCAAGAAAGCAGATGGACTAACCGTTGTGGTGGGTGACCTAAACGTTGGACATACCGAACTAGACATCAAGAACTGGAAGGGCAATCTCAAGAACGCTGGCTTCCTACCTGAAGAGCGTGCCTACTTCGACAACTGGATGCATAAACAAGGTTGGATTGACCTTGGTAGATCCTTCCACCCTGACATTCCAGGCCCATACACCTGGTGGTCCTTCCGCGGTCAAGCATTCGATACCGATACCGGCTGGAGAATTGACTACCAGATCGCAACTCCAAAGCTAGCCAAACTAGCCCAGAGCTACCTGGTTCACCGAGCAACTAGCTACGATACTCGTTTCACCGACCATTCCCCTGTAGTTGTTGAGTACGCTATCTAACATGAGTGGCAAAGCTAATCTTCTAAGCGGCATGCAGCCGAGTGCATCTTCCCTGCACCTGGGTAACTACCTTGGTGCCCTTGTCAACTGGGTCAAGATGCAGGAAGACTTCAACGCCTTCTATGTAATTGTTGATCTTCATGCCATCACAGTCCCGCAGGACCCTAACGAACTTAGAACCAACACCAGAAGAACTGC
>JAURJV010000010.1 GCA_030832065.1 Rhodoluna sp.
AGTGCGCTTGGAGGGACTCGAACCCCCAACCTTCTGATCCGTAGTCAGATGCTCTATCCGTTGAGCTACAAGCGCTGGGTGCCATCAGGCAACCTTGATAGTTTAGCCCAGAACTTAGGGGTGCTCAATGCCTATATAGAGGTAATAGTTTATGGACTAAACTTATGAAGTTATTTGGAGACGTCGCATAGCCCGGTCGAGTGCGCCTCACTGCTAATGAGGTAAGGGTCTTAAAAGCCCTTCGGAGGTTCAAATCCTCTCGTCTCCGCCAAAAGCTAAAGCCCCAGGAAGCTGGGGCTTTATTTCATTAACAGGTGAGGCTTCTAGGATTAGAGAAGGAAGAGGTCTTGTGAAACTTAGGTTGATTGCTTTTGCAGTGGTTGCATTCATGCTCCCTGCTGAAGGAGCGCTGGCCTACCAACCGGTTTCGGGTATTTCCTCTACCGAATACAACGAGGGCACAGATAAAGCGGCTAGTTTCTATAACCCACTTGCCGTCAGTGCTATTGATCTAACCCTTCCGCCAGCATCATTCAACGAGCTGAATAACAATCCTTATACCAAGGTTTATCAAACTGCTTCTGTGACTATCACCACTGCTGATGGAGTTGTTACTAGCCTGCAGAACATTGGTGTTCGTATTAAGGGTCAAGCAACTAGAACTAACCTCTATGGCAAAACTGCTCTAAAACTAAAGTTTGATGAGTTTGTTCCAGACCAAAAGTTCAAAGGTCTCACCAGAATGACATTGAACTCAATGATGCAGGACCCCTCTTTTGTTCATGAGAATATGGCCTACCGGCTATACCGAGCTATGGGTGTTCCAGCTTCGAGGAGCACCTACTCTTGGGTGACTGTTAACGGAGCTGACTTCGGGCTGTATGCAAACTTGGAATCGGTTGACTCGCAGATGGTCAAGCGTTGGATGGATGTGAAGCACATTTACAGCTCTGACTGCTACCTGCAGGATCTTGACTATTACCAGAGTTGCTTTGACACCAATTACGGCGATGATGACAGGTCGGACTTGAATGCTGCTATCGCTGTTTCAAATCTTGATGGGCAAGCCTGGTGGAATTCGGTGAATCAAGTAGCTGACATGACTGCGGTGATAAACCTGATGGCGACTGATCTCTACACATCAAACTGGGATGGCTATACCGATGTGGTTCAAAATAACTACTACGTTGCTTTTGATCTAAACAATAAGTTGAAAATTATTCCTTGGGGTCAAGATGGCACCTACCCAATGGATTCGAGTGCTCAACTTGATTGGCTGGGTAGAGGTCCGGCGTTTAGAGGTTTTGGTAGACAGCAGCGAAGTGTCATGCTGCGCAAGTGTGTCGCCTACGACCCTTGTCAGAACTTATTGGTCAAGGCTCAGGTTCAGGTGAAAATAAAAGCGGGCCAGTTAGAGCTACCGAAGATGAAGGACAAGATTGCTTCGGTAATCAACAACGCATACATCGCTCACGAGCCGAGAAGTAACTCTTATGTTCCTAACGCAGTGGCTTGGCAGAACTGGTTGGATACTTTCTTTACCAATCGCAATCAGTCGCTGACAAGTTTTCTAAATAGTCGAGCTCCGGTAGCACCCGAAGTCAGTTTGAGTGGAACACCTACGGTCGGATCTACTCTGACCGCGGATGCCTCAACCTGGGACTTTACTTCGGCCCTGCGTTACGAGTGGTACCGGGATGGTTCATTGATTGTGAATCAACAAAACCGCACCTATACTCTCACCAAAGAAGATCAGGATCACTTCATTTCGGTGAAGGCAACAGCGACTAAGTATCTGCTGCCTTCAGCCTCAACTACTTCGCAACCACTGTTGGTAACCGGACCGGTACCACCTAGCGCTTTGATATCTGGAAGCTCAGTTGTTGGTGGTCTTCTCAGTGCTTCACCTAACAGCTCAGCTGGAATAACTGCCAGCTACAAGTGGTACAGAGAAGGTAAAGCAATCACTGGTGCACTCGGTGCCACTTATCTAACCACGGTATCTGACTTCCAGAAGCGAATAACCGTTACCGTGACACTCACTGAGCGAGATGGCACGAAGACTATTTTGACCAGCCCAGCGGTGACCATCGCTGCCGGCAGCATGACTGTCCCGGCTCTACAAATAGCCGGTGAAAACGTAATGGGCAAAACTCTAAGTGCCGTTGCTTTCAACACCGCTACCGGAGTGAAGACAAGTTATGTCTGGTTGAGGGCAGGCAATCCGATACCATCGGCTACCAGATCCACATACACTTTGAAAGCTGATGACACTAAGCGCGAGGTTACGGTTCGGGCTACCTTTACAAAAACTGGATACAGCACCATTACAGTTACCGCCACTGGTTTAACGATCTTCGAGGGAACGCTGCTGAGAACGCCAACTCCTAGCATCAGTGGAACCTACCGAGTAACCAAGATCTTGACTTTAAATACTGGGACTTGGGATGCCGGCACTAAGTTGACCTACCAGTGGTTACGCAACGGTGTTGCCATCCAAGGAGCTATCAGCAAGACCTACAAACTCACCAGCTTTGACCAGGGAACAAACATTTCGGCTACGGTGACAGGTAGCAAGTTAGGTTTCACCACGGTAACTAAAACAACTCCGTCAGGTTATGTTTATTAGTTTCTAACCGCTACCTGAATGACGTGGCCGTCAGGGTCTTTACCGTCTAGATAAGTGACGTCACCGTGTATTGCGCTTTCCGCTCTAAAACTGCAACCGTGCTTACTGGCAACCGCTCTAGCTGAGTCAATGCTGTTGATCTGAAAGACCGGCTTGATTGGATTGTCCTCACCTATGCTTGGCTCAGATCGATACTGTTCAGGAAGTAGATGCAGTAACACTTCATTACCTAAACCACTAACGCTGGCAAAACCATCCGCCAGGTAGTAGTCACTTGCTTCAAAGAGATCTTTATAGAAACTTGCTGACTTCTCTAGATCGGCTACCCAAATAACTGCTGTGCTCAACTAGCACTCCACTACGTTTACAGCTAAACCTCCGAGTGAGGTTTCCTTATATTTACTTGACATGTCAACACCGGTTTGACGCATTGTTTCGATAACCGTATCAAGTGAGATTTTGTGACTGCCATCACCTAGCATCGCTAGACGAACGGCACTAACTGCTGTTCCTGCCGCAATCGCATTTCTTTCAATGCAAGGCATTTGGACAAATCCCCCAACTGGATCACAGGTGAGGCCCAAGTTGTGTTCCATGGCAATCTCAGCAGCATTCTCAATTTGCTGGTTAGTTCCACCCAATACAGCAGCCAGACCGGCTGCTGCCATAGAGCAGGCTGAACCAACTTCACCCTGGCAACCAGCTTCAGCTCCAGAGATAGATGCGTTGCGCTTATATAGTGAGCCGATAGCAGCACAGACCAAAAGATAATCGCGCTGGATAACTTCTCTGGCAACTCCCTTGAACTTCATCGCGTAGTAACCAACCGCTGGAATGATTCCAGCTGCACCGTTAGTTGGAGCGGTAACCACTCTCATGCCAGCGGCGTTTTGCTCATTAACCGCGATTGCGTATGCCTGCAGCCATTCGTTAGAAACTTCATTTTGATCAAACTTAGCTAGGCGTTCAGCCATGTCAGCAGCTCTTCTGGTCACCTGAAGATATCCGGGCAAAACACCCTTGCTGTTCAATCCGTGCTCGATGCAGTTCTCCATCGCCGACCAGATAGCCTCCAGCTTTGTCGTGAGCAGCAATTCACCGTGCAGGAATAGCTCATTTTCGTGAGCAATCTGAGCAATTGTCTTTTCTTCTCTTTCACATATATCCAGCAGATGTTCCGCATTGATAAAAGAGTTAGGAACTTCTGGGCGTTGGGGGCGGATGATTTCGTGATCTGCTTCGACAAAGCCACCACCGACTGAGTAGTAAACCTGCTCTAGGAGAACATCGTTGTTGGCGGCGTGAGCTCGAAACTTCATGGCGTTCGAGTGCTTCTCCAAACGCATTAGAGGCTGGAAGCTGAAATCTGATTCACTGAAACGAATTTGGTGATTTAGAACATGCCAGGTCTTTGATTCAATGGCATTATTCCAGGCAACCAACACCTGATTAGGATCACAGCCTTCAGGCGTTGACCCAGCTAAACCAGAAACTATGGCGTTGGTTGTTCCGTGACCTGGGCCAGTTGCGCCTAAAGATCCGTAGAGAGTAACTGAGACGCTGTGAGTATTCGGCAAGTGACCCTTAGCGTGAATTTCTTCAGCAAAGAGCAACGCTGCTCGCATTGGACCAACGGTATGGGAACTGGAAGGACCAATACCGATGGTGAATAAATCTAGCGCCGAGATGTAATCTGGCATACCTCTAGCCTAACTACTGTCCCTTGGAACAGGTAGTTGTTGCAGCATTGGTACCTTGAGCCCAGTCCGGCAGTGGTGTCACGGTTGGGGTGGGTTTAGCTGTAGGGGTGCTGGTAGGCGATTTGGTTGGAGTCTTAGTCGCTGTGGGGGTTGGCGTGGGTTTGACTACCGATCCACCACCGGTGTTGGTGACGTTGCCTAGTACCAAAGGTTGATCTGCGTTAATCAGATCGAAAAGAACTTGAGCTTTCTCATAGTCGGGCGCAACCCGGTTTACATACTCTCCCGTCATCTTCACAGTTGGTACCTGCAAGAAGGTGATGTTCTTCATTGGTATCGACTTCAAAGCGTTGGCGACACCAACCAGGGTCGCTGGATCATTCAGGGTGTTGCTGAGCTTCATGTTTCTGGCTGCCGCATTAGCCAACGAGTAGAGGGCTACCGGATTGTTCAAAATGTTTTTGGCTTTTAGCTTTCTAACCAGAGCAGTTAGATAAACCTGCTGATTAGAAATACGAGTTAGGTCAGAACCGTCGCCAACTCCGTGGCGGGTTCGCAGGAACTGGAGCGCTTGCAGACCTTGCAGATTGTGCATACCTGCTTTTAGGTAAGTGTGTGTGTAAGGGTCTTCGATGTCTTCGGCAACACAAACTTCAACACCACCGACAGCATTCGATAGTTCGATTACACCGGTGAAGTCAATCATGGCCAAGTAAGGAATCTGGATTCCGGTTAGCTCCTGAACAGTTAGCAGTGTGCAGCCAGGTCCACCGTTACCGATGGTTGCGTTGATCTGGCCTAAGCTCTGTGCGTAGTAACCAGGGCCACCGGTAGTGCTTGGGCAAGCTGGCCATGGCACCATCAGATCTCTCGGGAATGAAAGTCCAACTGCGTTTTTACGGTCAGCTGAGATGTGAATGAGAATTAGAACGTCAGCCAGATTTGACTGCTCAGTTCCAAAGACACCGTTGCCGGTTCCCTCTCTGGTATCCGAACCAACCAGTAATAGGTTGATTGGACCATCTAGCGGTGGAACTTCAATTTTCTTTCCCTGACCATCGGTGATGGTGACGGTTCGATCCGAGAGTTGCTTAGAAAGTTGTAAAGCGGCGATAGTTGTGATGGTGAGACTGGAAACTAGAACAACGATGAGAGCTTTACCGATGATGCCCAGCACGGTTCTCACCCTGCCGTGTTCTTGGACATTACCGTGACGAGCAACAGCTCGTTCGGCTCGTTTCTTCTTTGACTGTTCAGTCAATTCGTTGGTTCCCTTCACGATTTGGCTTAACGTCTCGGTTAGATTCAAACTGGCGGAGGCCGTGGGATTCGAACCCACGGAAGCTTTCACTTCACTGGTTTTCAAGACCAGCTCCATCGGCCGCTCGGACAGACCTCCGTGGATAAGTCTAACCAATTACTAAGGTGTTATAAAAATACGATTAGAACCTGTATTTGTGCTGTGAATTGCTAATTCTGGCTGAAAATTATGCCTTCGAGGCCAGCTAAAACTTCAGCTACGCCATCTTCCTCAACACTGGCTGTCACCATTGAGGCTGCTGCTTTAACTTCATCCGGGCCCTGACCCATAGCAAAAGATAGGCCGCCACCGGCATTAGCCCACTCAAACATGTTGATGTCATTACGTCCATCGCCAATGGTGATCACTCGATTACCTGGAATGTTTAGCGCTTTTCTGCGCTGCTCCAAAGCACTCGCCTTAGTCACACCCATTGGAGCGATGTCCAGCCAAGCCGTATAACCGATCGCGTAGGACACTGAGTGTAATCCGACCTGCTCAACAATCTCTAAGAAGTCATTGACGTCTTGCTCAGGTGATAGAACTACAACTCGTGAGACCTCACCCTGCATCAATTCATCCAAAGGTGTTTCGATGTTCTTGCTACCTAGGGCATAGGTTGGGAATTGTTTGTGAAAACGATAGGTACCATCAACATCTTCAACTGCGAAGTGTGCCTCAGGTAGTTTCTCAATCAATTTAGTTAGCACTGGACCAGGATCGAAGCCAATCACCTCACGCACGTGATAACCGTTCGGATGGCTGGCATCAAGTTCTACTGTCACCGCACCATTGCTGCACACCACATGCCCTGCTTTGATACCAACATCCAGGACGACCGGGACCGCGTTCGCTGCAGCTCGTCCGCTTGCCACGATCACGTGGTGGCCGAGCTCAACTACTCGCTGAACTTCCCTAGCAACATTATGTGAGAGATGGCCATCGTCATGCACCAGAGTTCCATCGATGTCGATGGCAATTAGCCAAGGCTCATGCATGTTAGGCCTTTGGCTCGATAACTTCTATGCCACCGAGGTATGGGCGAAGGGCTGCTGGAATTCTTACTGAACCATCAGCCTGCTGGTGATTTTCCAAGATAGCAACTAGCCATCTGGTGGTGGCAAGTGTTCCATTGAGGGTTGCGCATGTCCCAGTCTTGCCGTCTGCTTTTCGGTAACGGATGTTTAGTCTTCTGGCTTGGAAAGTTGTGCAGTTCGAGGTGGAAGTTAACTCACGATAAGTTCCTTGGGTTGGCACCCAAGCTTCAGCGTCAAACTTTCTAGCTGCCGAAGCGCCGAGATCGCCTGCGGCGGTGTCGATGACACGATACGGAAGTTCACACTTCTTCAACATCTCTTCCTGCCAGGCTAATAACTTAGCGTGTTCCGCTTCGGCATCTTCCGGCGCTACGTAGCAGAACATCTCCAGTTTGTTGAATTGGTGGACACGAAGGATACCCCTGGTGTCTTTCCCGTGGCTTCCAGCTTCACGACGGTAACAGGTTGACCAGCCCGCGTAACGCATTGGGCCGTTAGCAAGGTCAATGATTTCATCGCTGTGATAGCCAGCCAGTGCAACTTCACTGGTACCGGTCAGATATAGGTCATCTGCAGGTAGGTAATAAATCTCATCTGCGTGCGCACCTAGGAAACCGGTTCCAGCCATAACTTCAGGCTTTACCAGTGTCGGGGTTATCAGTGCAGTAAAGCCTGCTCTCGCAGCCTGGTCCAGAGCCATGTTCATTAGTGCTAGTTCTAGTCTGGCTCCCCAACCTTTTAGGAAGTAAAAGCGGGAACCAGAAATCTTGGCTCCGCGTTCAATATCAATTAGGTCTAGCAACTCACCGAGAGCAACGTGATCTCTAGGTTCAAAAGCAAAATTCGGCTTAGACCCTTCTTCACGGATAACCACGTAGTCGTCTTCGCCACCGACTGGAACACCATCAACAACTACGTTTTCGATTTTCCAGATGATGGTTGAAAGATCTTTTTCTTTTTCGGTTGCAATAGCCTCGGCTGCTTTTACCTCGGCAGCTAGAGCTTGTCCCTCAGCAATCAGTGCTGCTTTTTCCTCTTTAGGGGCAGAAGCCACCAACTTGGATTTAGCATTCTGGTCAGCACGCAGCGATTCAAAATCGGATTGGGCTTTACGCCAAGCTTTGTCTGCTTCAAGAGCTAGGTCCACTAATTCAACCCCAGCTCCGCGAGCACGCTGCGAGGTCTTAATTGCCTCCGGGTTCTCTCTCAGCAGGTTGATGTCAATCATGTTTCTAGGTTACCTTACGGGTAGTTAGGAGCAGCGGGAAGCTTGAAGTACTGTTCGAGAGTGTGAATTTTTTTATCATGCATATCGGTAGCCAATTCAACACCGACGAACCTCAGATGCCAGGGCTCATACTGGTAGCCGGTGATCTTGGTTGCAAAGCTCGGATAACGAATAATCCATCCATACTTATAAGCATTCGCTGCAAGCCAAGTTCCAGCCTTAGTCCCACCAAAACAAACTCTGATTTGACAGCCCTGTGAACGTGCTGAAACATCCATTGCTAAACCAGTCTGGTGTTCGGAATATCCCGGTCTAGCTGCTAGGGCCTCCCCTGCTTTGAGTCCGTATCTAGAGACCTGACGGGCGTGGATGGTGTCCTGCTCGGTGTACGAACGGTAAGCACTTTGAATTACAAGTTTTCCTTTGCCGGCAGCATCCATTGCTTTAGCCAAAGCGATCGCTGCATTGCCAGCGTCTTTTCTGAGCTTTCGGCCGTAGGGGTTGGCGTTGAGCGCACCGAATTTAGGTGTGATTAGATCCTGTGGGATGAATTTGGCTGGCTTTAGTCCCCTCGACTTGTTCACCACAACCCAGAGTGAGTCGGCGGCATCAATGCTGTTAGTTGTAAGGTCGATAGCCCGAGCGGGA
>JAURJV010000041.1 GCA_030832065.1 Rhodoluna sp.
GAATCCATTGTGGTTCCCATACCGGCAAGGTAAGGGTAGTCGGTTACTTTATCCAACAACTCTTCGTTAGCTTTAGTCATCGCTGTCAACAGCGCATCGACAGCACTCGCAGAATCTTTGTAAACATCATCGATAGTTGCAACACTCTTGGTTGAAAGTGCTGAAGCGATGTCACCACCGGCGTGACCACCCATACCATCGGCAACTATGTAGAGGTTGTTGCCTATGTAGCCACCATCTTGGTTGCTTGCACGAACCTTACCTTTGTCGCTTTTACCCGATGAAACAAATTTGAAGGTCACGACTAACCTCGCAACTCAAAAATAGTTTTACCAATTCTCACTTGGGTTTCTGGAGTGATAGCAACCGGAGCGCCTATTCGCTGACCATCAACGAAAGTTCCATTGGTGGAATTTAGATCCTGCAGAATCCAACCCTCTTCAACTTTTTGCAACCTTGCGTGTTGTGCCGAAACGTAGTCATCATCTAAAACCAAATCACTGTTTGGAGCGCGGCCAATGCGAACCTCTTTACGATCAATAGCCAAAGAGGTTCCCATCAGAGGTCCATCAATAATTACCAGTGTGTTTGGAATGGTATTCATGGTGTCAACTACACTCGCAGAACCAGGCGCTGCAGAGAAATCACCAACATTGGTAAGTCCGGTGGTTGGAGCTGTAAGCGGCGTTGGCATATTCTTCTCAACGACTTTAGTTAGCACACGCTCACTGAATAAGTCAGCACGAATGATTGCAATGATGGAAAGAATAAATAACCACAGCACGAGCAAGAATCCTGCTCGAACAATAAACAGCGCTAGTTCACTCATCAGTTATCTCCCGAGCTGCTCTTAGCAACTATTCGGAAAACGAAATCCGTTCTACCCGCACTGATCGCAGTATCAGCAGGTAATGTTTCGGAAGTGATCTTTCTACCACCAATTTTGGTTCCATTGGTAGAGCCCATATCCTCAATCGCCGCGCTAGTTCCATTCCAGTTAATCGCAAAGTGAACTCGGGAGAGCCCAGTGTCATCGACCTGGATGTCGGCGGAGGCATCTCGACCAACTGTTGTCCTCGACTTTGCCAAAAGGTAGCGCTTCCCGTTGAAATCCAAAGCGGGGTTCCAATTGACTTGGGCGACATCTTCGGTTTTAGCCCCGGTTGCCGAGACTTGAAGTTGGCCGAGTCCTAGGCTCTGGGAAGGTTCGACAGTAATGGAGAGTTCTCCGGAGAACTGGTAGCGCTGCTTCTTGGCGTGACTGGTTACCTGCTTCTGGATCTCTGAGAGCAGCGAGTCGCCGAGCTGTTTTAGCCTCGAGTAGTCGCTCGGGGAGAGTCTTACCTTAAAGATGTTTGGGGCCAGGATACGGTCTTTGCCAATAACGGCCGCTGAGGAGTCAAGCTTTGCCTTGATGGCCGCACCTATCTCTACAGGCTGGATCTGAGACTTGAAGGCCTTGGAGAAGGCCCCGTTCACGAAGCGCTCTAGGCGTCGCTCAAACTTCTCAATAAAACCCAAAACGGACATCCTTTATTTGTATGGGTCAAGTTTAAAGCCTGCAGCACTTATCAAGGCTAGGAATCCACTGCTAATCTCATCTTTATCTGCGCGAGTGGCGAAATGGCAGACGCGCTGGCTTCAGGTGTCAGTGTTCGTAAGGACGTGCGGGTTCAAGTCCCGCCTCGCGCACCAAACTGAGAGAAACCTGCCAATAGGGTTGGCTAACCCTGAAATTGGCTACTTCATCAATACATGTTCCGTAGGGTAGTCCAGTCAGCACCTAGATGAAAGTAAACACAATGAATCTAAAGAACAAAGTGGCAGTAGCTGCTACATCAGTAATCACCTTAGTCGCAATTGTCTTGGCATCACCAGCGCTTGCTTCAAAGGGAGCACATAAGGCAACTATCAAGCCAACTGCAAGTGCTAGCGCAACAGCAACCCCGCTACCTACCCCACCGAATTTCGGAATGGGTGATCGTGGACACGGTAAAGGTAAAGGTCACGGTCCTCGTGGTCCTATGACTCCAATTACTAAGACCGTAACTGTTGATGTTCCTGAAACTGGAACCTTTGCTTTGCTAGTCACCGAAGTTGCTCCAGCGAATGTTCCAACACCTCCAGCAGGTGCACCAGCAAGACCTGATCACAGCTTCACCGTTGCAGTTACTGGAACTGGTTCGCAAACCATAACTTTGAACTTGCCGCACCCAGGTGATTACAAAGTTTCACTAATCAGTGTTGTTTCCACACAGAGCATCACTGCTACCAAGTAGCTTTTCCTCTCTGGTTAAGAAATTAGACCCCGGCGCACACCGGGGTCTAATTTTTTTAATTCTAGCCAACCTGCTGGCGCCGTTTACCTCTGGTGTGTTGATCGGTGTGAACTAAGTTAGCTGGATCTTCAGCACAGGAATCACAAAGCAAAATTAAATCGCGGCAACCAAGCGCAGCACAGTTTCGGAATCTGCTGGTTGGTGTCGAACAGTGTTCGCACTTTCCGATGGTTTTAGCTTCCTCAGTGAAGTTAATGTTTAGTCGATCATCAAAAACGTATAGTGAACCCTCCCAGAGTGAGCTATCTCCCTGGCTCTCACCGTAACGAACGATACCGCCGTCAATCTGGTAAACCTCTTTGAAACCGTTTTCCAGCATGATGGCTGACAGAATCTCACACCTGACCCCACCGGTGCAGTAGGTGACTACCGCTTTGTCTTTGATTTCGTCATACTTGCCACTCTTGATTTCTTCAACAAAGTCGTGAGTGGTCTGAACATCGGGAATAATTGCATTCTTGAAGCGACCGATCTGCGCTTCGAAAGCGTTTCTACCGTCGAAGAAGACAACCTCATCGCCACGCTCTTCAACCAGTTTGTCGACAGCTTTAGGCTTCAGGTGCTTACCGCCATTGGCAACACCGCTCTCGGTGACCACAATGGCGTCAGGGGCATCAAAGGCCACCAGTTCTTTGCGGACTCGAACCCGAAGTCTCGGGAAGTCATTTCCAGTTCCCATCGACCACTTGAAATCAATTCTCTTGAAACCTGGATACTGCTTGGTCAGCTTCACATACTGCTTTAACGCAGACATGTCGCCACCCAGGGTGCCGTTGATCCCGTGCTTGGAGACGAGGATTCGACCCTTCAGGCCCAGTCTCTCGCAGAGCTCCTGCTGCCACAGCTTGACCGCGGTAGGGTCAGCGATGGGGGTGAACCCGTAGTAGAGAATGATTTTTTGTAGTTCCACTCTTGTAATTGTAGAGATTTTATCGGGTGGATAGAAGTCGTAAGATTAAGCCCATGACTGAAATCAACGGAATCAATAAGCACGGATTTGACGAGAACGTTCGCCCTCAGGACGACCTGTTCAAACACACCAACGGCCACTGGCTAAAGCACGAAGACATCCCAGCCGACCAGGCTGTTCACGGATCTTTCTATAAGCTCCGCGATGACTCTGAAGCTGCGGTTAAAGACATCCTTGAGGATGCTCAGAAGAACCCGAAGCCAGGTGTTAGCCAGCAGATTGGTGACATGTATGGATCATTCCTAGACGAAGCTAGAGCAAATGAGTTAGGTGCTGCACCAATTGCAGCAGACCTGCAACTGATTAGCGATGCAAGCTTTGCGGACATGACAAGAATCATGGGTGAACTGGAACGCGGTGGTGTTAGTGGTTTATTCGGTTTCTACGTAAACAATGACCCAGGTAATCCAGAGCGTTACTTGGTAAATATGTATCAGGGTGGCTTGGGTCTACCTGACGAGTCTTACTACCACGATGAGAAGTATGCAGACTTCCGTGATGCATACGTTCCATACGTTGCCTCAATGCTGCAACTTGCCGGCTGGTCAGCAGCAGATGCTGATTCAGATGCCAAGAAGATCATGGCCTTCGAAACAGCTTTGTCCAAGCACCACTGGAATGTTGTTGAAACTCGTGACGCTGAGAAGACATATAACCTTCGCAGCTTCGCTGATCTAAAAGCAATGACCCCAACCTTTGACTGGGATGCCTACCTCATGGGGATGCAGTTCGACAGCAAGGTTTTGTTTGAAACTGTGGTGATGACACCGTCATTCTTTGAAGGTATTAAAGATGTCTTCAATGAAAGCAACCTCGATAACATCAAGCTTTGGTTGAAGTGGCAGGTTATCAACTCAACCGCTCCTTACCTGAGCGAAGACTTTGTAAACACTCGCTTCGACTTCTACGGTAAGAAGCTAACTGGTCAGCCAGAGATGCGTGCTCGTTGGAAGCGCGGTGTTCAGTTGGTTGAATCTTCACTAGGTGAAGCAGTTGGAAAAATCTACGTTGAGAAGCACTTCCCACCAGCAGCTAAGGCTCGCATGGATGAATTGGTTAAGTGGCTGATCAAGGCTTACGAAGAGTCAATCAAGAACCTTGATTGGATGACTGAAGAGACTAAGCAGAAGGCGCTAACCAAGCTCTCTAAGTTCAACCCAAAGATTGGTTACCCAAAGAACTGGAAGGACTATTCAAACTTGGTCATCGACAGAGATGACTTGGTTGGTAACGTTCGTCGTTCATCAGCTTGGCAGGCAGATAAAGAAGCCGCCAAGATTGGTGCTCCACTGGATCGTGACGAGTGGTTCATGACACCACAAACCGTTAACGCCTACTACAACCCAGGCTTCAACGAGATTGTTTTCCCAGCAGCTATTCTGCAGCCTCCGTTCTTCAGCCTCGATGCTGATGATGCAATTAACTTTGGTGGAATCGGTGGTGTTATCGGTCACGAGATCGGTCACGGCTTCGACGACCAGGGTTCAAAGTATGACGGTGACGGAGCTCTTATCTCATGGTGGACCGAAGAGGACCGTAAGGCCTTTGAGGAAAGAACCAAGGTTCTGATCGACCAATACAACGAGCTAACCCCTGAGGGACTTGGCGATGACTACAAGGTCAACGGAGCTCTTACCATCGGTGAAAACATCGGTGACCTCGGTGGAATCACCATCGCCTACAAGGCTTACCTGATGAGCCTTGAGGGCAAAGAGCCTGAGGTTATCGACGGTCTCACCGGAGCTCAGCGTTTCTTCCTGTCATGGGGTCTGATCTGGAGAGGTAAGTCGAGAGATGCTATTGCTATCCAGCGTCTAGCTACTGACCCTCACTCACCGAGCGAGTTCAGATGTAATCAGGTGGCCAGAAACTTCGATGAGTTCTATAACGCATTCGATGTCACTGAAGACGATGCCATGTGGTTGGAGCCAAGCAAGCGCGTTTCCATCTGGTAGCAGATGAAATTGTGGCTCAGGCTCATTTGGGCTCATCTAAGTTGGCGTTTCCGCGGGAAACTCAAAGTATCCGATACCGGTTACCGAGAGTTTCTCGTTTGGCCAACCGATATAGATGTGTTCATGCATATGAACAACGGCATCTATCTAACCCTTTTAGATCTAGCTCGCTACGACCTGATGAAGCGTGCCCATGCCTGGCAAGACCTAAAACGAATCAAAGTTCATCCAGTGGTAGTTATGGAGACAATTACTTTTCGTAAGTCGCTAACTCCCTGGCTGAAATTCGGAATTGAAACAAAGATTATTGGTTGGGATGAGCAAGCGTTTTATATTGGGCAACGCTTCGTGGTTGGTAACGAAATCTATGCGGAAGCAGTAGTTAAATTGCGTTTCCTAAAATCTCCTAAGGGAACCCCATCACCAGAAGAGGTAAATGAAATGCTCGGTGGTTGGAAAGGCGAAGCACCTAAGCTTCCGGAGTGGGTAAGTCAGTGGAGTAAAGCTGCCAGCCTACCTAAGGGCAAAGAACTTGCTCCATCAAACTGGAGAAACTAGCGCCGCGAAGCCCTTGGTCGAAAAGACGTTACCGTCAAGATCTATCACCATCGCTTGTAATTCATCTTCATGCTTACCGAGTAATGCCCCGGCTTGATCACCAGCTGCAAAAGCTGCCGTGGCAAAAACATCCGCAGTAATAATGTCTTTAGCCACCACGGTTACCTGAAGTATTCCTTGAGTTCTTCGCTTAGGAACCCAGATGTGCTCACCTCTTTCACCACTTCCCGAGGTGGCAACAGCAAAGTATTCGGTGTCATTCAGATCCAGAACAGCGATTGCGCCAGCTTCCTCATTAGCAATTGAGATTGGTTTTGAAATACCTATTTTTCTGGTAATACCCGGGCTGATGTTTTTACTCATTCGAATATCTCCACCGGCATTGATGGCAAAATCTGTAATTCCAAATTCTACTAGTTTCAAAGCAGCGTTCTCGGTTGCCCAAGCTTTAACTAATCCGGAAGGGTCAAAAGTATTTGCGTCATCAATTGATCTGAACCAACCGTCAGTTACTTTCTCCCACCGCTCACACTCATCCCAGATGTATTCAACAATCTCCGGTAGTCTTTGTAATTCAGTTTCACCTCGAGCCAATCGGCTAATCGGTGAATCTGGTTTGTAACGGGAGAATATTTCATCAGCTTCATGCAGCTCTGCAACCGACAGGGCAATCGCTTTATTCAGTTCTTCATCGGTGAGTTCCGTTCTTCCGAAGTACTGGAAGACAGTACCCATACAGGTTTCGTTGTGACGGAACTGAATCATTAGAACTGGCTTAGTGCATCGTTCAGGGCATCCATGAATGCGTTGGCTGTGTAGGTAGCACCGGTCATCATGGAGGTATCGAAACTACCGCTCTGGGCCGAAAGGGCTAACGAGACCAGGTAGGGGAAAGCTGAGCCACGGCCCTGGGTTGCCCCAGCCTGATCTAAGGCGATGTCGGTAATTACACCGCCCGTTTTAGTTACCGTGACCTGAACCACTCCGTATCTATACGGAACAGCCATGCTGGTGTGAGTGTTGGTGTTGGTCTGTGGCTGGGTTGGGGTAGGAGTTGGAGTAGCGGTCTGTGTAGGGGTTGGAGTCGGGGTCCCAGTTCCGGTGGGAGTTGGGGTCGGGGTTCCGCTACCGCTAGGAGTATCGGTTGGAACCGGACTTGCTGTGAAGTTAGTTGACTTGGCGGAGGCACCGAGCTGAACCCCAGTTATCACTGAGGCAAGTGAAAGCCCTCCCATTAGTGCTTGAGTTGATTTTCTCACCAGGCAAACTCCTCTGCGTGTATTTGATGTTCAGGAGTACCAACGGTCTTTAGCGCAGTCTTAACCGATCTGGTGAATTCAACTGGACCACAAACGTAAACATCTGAATCGGCTACCTTAGGCACGAGTATCAGTAACTCATCAGCATCTGATTTAGATTGATGAACTGTTTTCGGGAACCAAGACTTGTTGGAACGACGGTTGCCATCAAGGATATGAAGGTAGAAACCTCTGCGTCTGGCTATCTCAGTTAGCTCATCAGCTAGCGGAGCATCTGCTCTATCTCTAACTCTGTAAATAATGCTGACCTCACCAGAGTTAGCAGAGATTTCTTCGGCTAGCGCTCTGATCGGTGGTGCTCCAATGCCGGCTGCGATTAACACAACGTCACTCTTGGTTCGACGCTCCTCGGTGAATATCCCGTAGGGACCTTCAAGAATTACTCTGGTACCCGGTTTGATGTGTTGGAAGATTGCAGTGTCATCACCACGGTTACCGATAGTAAACCTAATCGCTTCTCTAGTCGGTGCAGCACTGATACTAAACGGGTGAGCCCGCCACCAGTGAGTCGCAGTGATGAAACGAACAATGAAGAATTGTCCTGAGTTGGTAGAGAAAGTATCCATGCGTTTTCCGGAGACAGTGATGGAAACTGAATCAGAAGACTCTTTTGTTACTTCAGAGATTTTCAATCCTTTGACTCCGGAGAAAACAATCGGAGAAAGTAATCTAAACCAAAGAATGTTTAGACCAACGAACAAATAAGCCGCTATCCAAAAACTTTCAGCCAGAGGCTTACCGGCTATATCTGTCCCGGTTGTTATCTGGTGCGGGATGGCTAGCATCACTGCACCGTAACCAAACAGATGAACCAGGTACCAAGCTTCATACTGCAATTTGTTTCTGACGATGCGCAGCGAAGTTACTACCAAGATGATCATCAGCGCTAGAGCGATAGAAGCTGTAATTAGATCCGGAATAGTCGTGACTAGAACCAGAAACTCATCCAAAACGTTTTTGCCATCGGCTATCGCGAAAGACCAAATTACACAAATGAAGTGAACCAAAACTAAGTAGAGAATCGGCTTGCCCAGTTTCTTGTGTGTCTGGGTTGCTCGGTCATGTCCGTAGAGTTGGTCGAGCCAGGGGACACGGGCAATTAGAAGTATTTGAATCAGCAGTAGGTCGGTGGCAACCAGAGCGGTTAGCCGCTCAATAGCACTCAAGGAGGTCTGTAGATTGTTGATCTGGTTAGCTCCGCCGTCAATGAGGAAAGTGAAGGTAACCCAGAGGATGCTCAGCCAACCTATGGCCTCAACCAAGTCCTGGCGACGGCTTATCTTCACCCAAGTCTTTGGGTTCAGTTGGCGCTTAGGCTTCGGCTCAACCAGTTTCAGGGCGGTTCTTGCATCGGTCATAACTAATATCATCGTGGCTGAGTCTGGATGATTCCTGAATACCACCTGAATGGCATCTGCCAGTGTGGCGGTCTGGAATGATTACTTTTGTGCCTATTTTAGGTATTTAGGAGCTTGCAATTGGACAGAGTCGAACGCGAACAGGTCGCCGCGGAAGCGGTTGATTTAGTTGAACGCTGGCTTTTTGACTCCAAAAAAGAAGGTTCCAGGTCCCCGGCTGAAAAGCGCTTAGCCAAGATACTCAAAGATCCAGCCGGACTGGATTGGACCCTGCGTTTTGTTGACCGAGTAATCAGACCGACCGATCGTAAAGTTGCCGCCAGCGAGCTAGCTAAGTTATCAAAGAAATTACCGAAGAGCCTAAGTGCTATGGATCGACTTACTATTTGGGTCGGTGGGTTATTAGCCAAACCGTTTAGTTTCATTGTTATTCCAACCGCTAAAGCAAGACTTAGACAACTGGTTGGTCACCTAATAGTTGATGCTAGAGCTAACAAACTCACCAGTCACATTGCTAAATCAAGATCAGGTGGCATCACACTAAATTTGAATCTGCTAGGTGAAGCAGTTCTAGGTGAAGGTGAAGCCAACTACCGATTTGAAGAAACTTTCGCACTGCTAAAAAGAGCTGACGTAGATTACGTATCAATCAAACTCTCAGCGGTTGCCTCGCAGTTATCGATGTGGGGATTTGATGTTACGGTGCAACGTCTAGTTGACAAACTTACTCCGCTATATCAGTTTGCAGCAAGTCATCCAACACCGAAGTTTATTAACTTGGACATGGAAGAGTATCGCGATTTAGGTTTAACAATTCTGGTATTCAAAAAACTTTTGAATAAGCCAGAGCTAATGAAGTTAGAAGCTGGAATTGTTCTGCAGGCATATCTTCCAGATTCTTTTGAAGCGCTGAAAGAACTTACCGAGTTTGCAACTGAAAGAGTTGCTAACGGTGGCGCTGGAATCAAAGTAAGAATTGTTAAAGGTGCGAACCTAGCCATGGAGCACGTTGATGCTAAGTGGCACGGTTGGGAGCTAGCAACCTATGGAACTAAAGCTGACAGCGACGCTAACTACAAGAGATTGATTGACTACTCGATGCACCCCGATCGCATTCAAGCGCTTCGAGTAGGTATTGCCGGACACAACCTGTTTGATCTAGCATTTGCTTATCGACTTTCTGTTCACCGTGGAGTCGCTGCCAGAGTTGAATACGAAATGCTGCAAGGAATGGCTCAGCATTTGAGCAAGCAGGTAAAGCAAAGCGTTGGCGGGTTACTCCTCTACACACCGGTGGTTCGTCCATCCGAATTCCAAGTTGCTGTCGCTTACCTGACTAGACGACTTGAAGAGAACGGTTCACCGGAGAATTTCATGTCTGGAGTCTTTGACATCACCGACAGCAGAGATGTCTTTGATCGTGAGCGAATGAGATTCGAGACATCGCTTCGAGGCATGGAACAACTGACTTCAGCTCCGAACCGCACTCAAAACCGCTTGAGTGAAAAGTTTGCGTTGCAGGATAAGTTCCTAAACGCTTCCGACACCGATCCTGCTCTACCAAATAACCGTGACTGGGTAAGGCAGGTTCTAGCCCAGGCCCGAAGCCTAGAGGGCAAGCTACCCAACCACGAGCAGTTGGTATTAGAAGCCAAGCTCGAATCCTATGAGGTTGAGCAGATGGTCGCTACGGCAAAGGCGGCTAGCGACAACTGGGGCTATAACCCAGTCAGACGTAAGGACATCATTCTAAAAGTTGGAGCTGATCTGGCTAATAGTCGAGGCCAACTGCTTCCGGTAATGATATCTGAAGCCGGTAAAACTTTTGCCGAGGCAGACAGTGAACTGAGTGAGGCAATCGACTTTGCTAATTTCTACGCGCAGTCAATCGATGACATTCGGGAGATAGAAAAGATAGATGGGGTTAGGTTCAAACCACACAGAGTAGTAGTGGTGACTCCACCATGGAATTTCCCGGTTGCAATTGCTGCCGGTGGTGTTTTAGCAGCTCTTGCAGCTGGAGCATCAGTGATCATCAAACCTGCTCCGCAGGTGGTTAATTGTGCTCTTAGTATGGTCGAAGTATTTTGGCGAGCAGGTGTTCCTAAAGAGAACCTGCAGGTAGCACTGGTGCCGGATAACGAACTTGGTTTGCAGTTGGTTGGGCATCAGGATGTTGATTCGGTAATTCTTACCGGCGCATTTGAAACTGCCCAGTTGTTTAAGGCTTACCGAGCAAAAACAAAACTGTTTGCTGAGACCAGCGGTAAGAATGGAATTGTAATTTCACCATTTGCTGATCTAGATTTAGCGGCAAATGATTTGGCAAAAAGTGCTTTTGGTCACGCTGGACAAAAATGTTCGGCTGCAAGTCTTGGAATTTTGGTTGGCTCGGTTTATAAAAACAAGCAGTTCCTGAAACAACTCGTCGACTGCGTTGAATCAATGAAGGTTGGTTACGGTCCGCAAGCTGATGCAACAGTTGGACCACTGATTGAAAAGCCGAGTGAGAAACTCTATCGCGCACTGACTCAGTTAGATGAAGGCGAATCCTGGTTACTAGAACCAAAGCAACTTGATGACTCGGGAAGGCTATGGCGACCTGGAATCAAAATTGGTGTTCAGGCAGGTGGCTTCTTCCATAAAACCGAAGTGTTTGGTCCGGTGCTTGGTTTGATGCAGGCTGAAGATCTTGAGCAAGCGCTAGAAATTCAAAACGGAACAGAGTTTGGTCTAACCGCTGGAATACATTCATTGAATGCCGATGAGATTAGGTATTGGCTAGATGAGATTGATGCTGGAAATTTATATGTAAATAGAGGTATCACGGGAGCTATAGTTGACCGACAGCCATTCGGCGGATTCAAACGTTCGTCAGTTGGTTATGGACTTAAAGCTGGCGGCAAGAACTACCTGATTCAGTTTGGATCTTTTGAAGACAGCGGAAATGTCACAATCGGTAACCTAAGCAAACAGTCAGAGTGGTTGGACGAGATACTGCCACTGGTTGAGGCGTATAAGCGTGACTGGCTAAAGCAAGCTGCTCTGAGCGATGAGTATTGGTTAGACAGCTTCTATGAGCCAGCAAAACTTGATGGCGGAGACATTGAAGTAGAAGGTAACTACCACCGCTACCTCAACGACATGAGACATGTAATTATCCGAGTCAGCCAGAATGCTTCCCCAGCCGAACTGGCTAGAGTTGCTATGGCTGTTCGGGGCTCAGGCCACTACATCTCAGTGGATCCGAGCTTTTTGGCGGCCAACACCATCAAGGAAGAAGAGCTACGAGTTTTAGTTGGTAAAGGTTGGGGAACCTTTGCCATTGAATCTGAGTATGAGTTTGACGGCACAAGAAACGGTAAGCAGATTCCATCGGGGACCAGGATGATTTTGGTTGGGGCCAAAGAGCCGGTTATCGACAAGCTTCAGGCCAACCCAGACCTGTATGTAATTGATACTCCGATTACCAAATCAGGTAGAGCAACCCTGTTGGCTTTCTATCGCGAACAATCTATATCCATCACTCAGCACCGCTTCGGCGCTATCCAAGAAGAGCTGGTAAACATCCTCAACGAGAGTAAGGTGAAGGCATGACCGACCTACCTTTTACTAGAACATATTTCGATGATCACAACGTGGAAATCACTTTCTATGTTTGGCCCGTAGAGAACCCCAAAGCGATTGTTCAGATTGCTCACGGTCTAGGTGATCACGCAAGACGTTACGACCATGTTGCTAAAGCGCTAAATGCTGCCGGTTACTCGGTCTACGCCGATGACCACCGCGGTCACGGTGTCACTGGAAGTAAGCAGGTAGCCTCAGGTCGAACCAAGACCATGGGTAATTTGGGTCCCGGTGGGATCAAGGCTGCCTTTGAGCAGGTGCACCAGTTCAGCAACATTATCAAAGCTGAGAACCCAGGTAAGAAATTAGTTTTGCTTGGACACTCATACGGTTCATTCATTTCACAAAAACTTGTGAACCTGTATTCAGATGAATACGACGCGGTAATACTTTCGGGTTCCTCACTACTACTGCCAGGCGTTCTAGGTGCTTTTGGTTTTAACAAGAAGTGGGATAAGGAACCGGGAGCCACCGGTTACGAATGGCTTTCCAGAGATAAAGCTGTCGGCGAGAAGTTTGCTGCCGATGAATATACTTTCTTTGCTGACGCAGCAAAAGTATTTGGTGTTGTGAACGCAGCACAACTTTTCTTCACACCTAAACGTAGAATCAGAACCGATTTACCTTTGCTTTTGCAAGCCGGTAGTGACGATCCTATTGGTGGAACTCGCGGTAACGAGATGCTAGCTAACACTTATAGAAATAAGTGTGGTTTAGATAATGTCACCGCAATCATCTATCACGACGGTAGACATGAAATGTATAACGAGATTAACAAAGAAGAAGTTATCAAAGACCTTCTGAACTTCATTAAAGCTAACGTCGCTTAATCTAGTGGTTTACTAAGCAGTTCCTGAGTCTCAGGGTGACGCTGCATGTATTTGACTACGTATGGGCACACCGGCCAAACCTTACCTAGGTTCTTTTCACCAATGTCATTGAATGCTTCGCGCATCAGGATAGCCGCGTAGTTCTTGCCTTGGTGAGCAGGATCTACTTCGGTATGGGTGAAATGCATGACACCGTCGATAACTTCATAGTCAGCGTGGCCTATCTTTTCCTCACCCAACCACAATTCATAGCGGTTTAGGTCGGTGTTGTGTAGAACATGCGGGTCCATGATGTTAATCTCTTTCTGTGTCGAATACTTATCGAGTTATCCAAGGGGATAACCTAACTGCTTTGCAGTCTATTGCTGACCAGTCGGTTCAGCTTATATATGTCGACCCACCCTTCAACACCGGACGAGTCCAATCCAGGGGAACCTCAACAACCACTAGGACAGAAGACGGTAACCGTCTAGGTTTCAAAGGCAAGCGCTACGAGATAGTGAAAGAGACTGTCCTCAGCTATGACGATGAGTTCGCTGACTACTGGGGCTTTCTAGAGCCAAGACTGGAAGAAGCCTGGCGCATTCTCAATCAGACCGGAACCCTCTACCTTCACCTGGATTACCGCGAGGCTCACTACGCCAAGGTTCTATTAGATGCACTCTTTGGCAAGGAATGCTTCCTGAATGAAATTATCTGGGCCTACGACTACGGTGGCAAAGCTAAATCTCGCTGGCCAGCTAAGCACGACACCATTCTGGTTTATGTAAAAGACCCAAACAACTACTACTTCAACAATGAAGAAGTTGATCGTGAACCATACATGGCGCCAGGGCTAGTAACGCCAGAGAAAGTTGAACGAGGAAAACTGCCAACCGATGTTTGGTGGCACACCATCGTTTCACCAACTGGAACTGAGAAGACCGGTTATCCAACACAGAAGCCGTTGGGCATTCTTCGCAGGGTGATTCAAGCCTCATCTAAGCCAGGTGATGTTGTTTTGGATTTCTTTGCGGGGTCTGGAACTACCGGTGCGGCAGCTGCCGAATTAAACCGAAGTTTTATTTTGGTGGATCAAAACCCAGAAGCAATTGAAGTTATCAAAACTAGACTTAGCGCTTTGCCCGTCGTTTTCGAGAAACTCTAGTATCTCGGCTTACCCACAGCACAACCAGAGTAGTAATTACAAAAAGTATTGCTGCGACAGCTAGTGCCATCTCGTAATTGTTATTTCCAGGTCTTGCAATCAATTGATAGAGCAGCATAGGAACCGTTGACTGGTCACCGTAACTGAGCAAACTTGCAACACCAAACTCACCGAGCGAAACCAAAGCGCTGAAAGCCACAGCTGTCTTAACAGCTGGCCCAATTAGAGCAAGATCGATGAAATAAAACACTCCCAGTGAGTTAGCGCCATCAGTCATAGCTTGCTCTCTTGGAGCTGAATCGATTGAGATCAAAGCTGGGTATAGCACTCTGATCACCATTGGAACCGCAAAAACAGATTGCACCAGAGGAACAAGGAACCACTGTGGTCTAAGCTCAGCAAGATTACCGTTAAGGCTGATCAGGTAACCCAAACCTAAAACAACTGATGAAACTCCTATTGGTAAAAGAAATATTGCATCGAGAACAATTCCGTTAGGGTCTTTCCGCTTTCGACGTTTTCTGGTTCGTTCAGCTAATAGGTAGCTGGCAAGTCCACCGATGAACATAGCAATAAGAGTTGAAACTACAAGATTTCTTAGCGAGTTAAACCCAGCTTCGAGAAAGGAAATATTAAGCAGGTCACGGTAGCCTCGCCCATCTAAGAGCAAGAAGTTATCAAGGGTTAGATTACCTGCGCCATCTAGAAAAGCTTTAGCAAAGACCATCACCAGCGGAATGATTACAAGAAACGCTGTAATGGTGAAGGTGTAGGTTGCGGCTAGGAGGTCTCTTCGGTCAAGCTTCTGAGCCTTTCCGTGTCCTGGTTCAAAGCTCAAAGGGTTAGCCCCACCCCACCTTGAGGCGGTAAAAGCAGCGATGGTGAAAGCCACCTGCAGTAACGCAAGGGTTGCCCCGTGCTCCAGGTCTAAGCGCTGCAATACCGAGACGCTGATCGCGGTTTCTAAGGTGTTTACCCTGCCTCCACCTAGGGAGAGCACTATTCCGTAGGAGCTGGCGCAGTAGAGCACGATGATTGCCGAAGATGACCGGATTGAGGTGGCCAGCTGGGGTAGAGAAATCCGAAGCGCTGTTGAGAGGCGGCCAGAGCCGTTCAGTTCCGCTTCCTCTTCGGTGTTATCGGCTAGGGTTTGCCACTGTGATCCAACGGTTCTAACCACTACTGCGAAGTTAGCAAACACGTTCGCCAGAATGATGGCAACCACAGGGTCAAAGCCCCCGAAGGGTCTGCCCATCTCGATAATCGCCATCGCAACTATAAGCGAGGGAAGCATGAAAGGAACCGTAATCAGTGAACGAATCAGATTCACACCGCGAAAACTTCTTCGATAAAAGATGTATGCAGCTGGGATACCGATCAGTAAACAGATACCGGTTGAAACAACTGCTTGCCACAGCGTGAACCAGAGCACCGGCCAAACACTAATTTCACTGGCGTTACTGCCATTTAGGTGGCCACCAAAACCTATCTGTAACACCTCGAGCAGAGGGAAATAGAACACCACTCCCATGAAGGTAATGGGTATTATCCAGAGCAGTTTGTTGTTACGGTGCAACGTCAAAGACCCAGTTGTAATCGCCTAACCATTTTTCTCGGTTGGCTGGAATGTCAAGGTTGCTTCCAATAATTGACTTCGCCGGCTTAGCGTTAACTTTCCAAGACGCTGGAAGTTCAACATCTTTAACCGGATAAACATACATGCTCTCTGGCAGAGCTTTCTGGAACTCTTCACTCAACAGGAAGCTAACCAGGGCAGCTGCCCCCTCAGCATTCTTGTTATTCCTTAACACACCCGCATATTCAGTTTGTCTGAAGCAGTCGTGAGAGAGAGATTGGGTTTGTGGTTCACCAAACTCATCTACTTCATCAGCTGGTGAAGAAGAGTAAGAAAGGACGATTGGATACTTTCCTTTACCGGAAGATCCTGAGAAGTCTGTGTAGTAGGCATCTTCCCAACTGGCTGCAACTTTTACTCCGTTATCACGCAGAGCTAGCCACCAGCCGACTGCCTCTGGGATGTCCTGAGGATTGGTGAAGTAGGCATAGGTGGAGGCTAGGAAAGCTAATCCAGTTGAAGAAGTATTTGGGTTTTCAATAACGGTTAGATTCTTGTATTCCGGTTTAGTTAGTTCTTCCCAGTGCTTAGGAATAGTTAGATTCTTTTCATTGAAGTATTTCAAATCGATGTTGAAGCAAACATCCGCATAATCAATCGCGGTAAGTTCACCGTCCAGAATTTGATTCTTCACCGCCACTGGGGCAAAGGTGTTGTCAATGCCATAGACAACATCACCGATGGGCGATTCCTTAGTCAGCACCAGCTTTGATGTCATTGCACCGACATCACCGGCTCTGACGATGTTTAGTTTGTAACCAGATTCTGTTTCGAACTTTGCAATTAGTTCAGCACTTATCGCGAAGGAATCGTGAGCCACCAAAGAAACCGCTTTATTGGTCTGGGTGCAACCAGTCAGGGCTAAGACTAGAACTGCTAAGGCAATAAGGCGTTTCATGTTTTCCTTCCTACGCTGGCATTACCCAGATCAGGTTTGACGGTTTTTGACTGGCAGTCGCATCTCAGCTTGGTTCACCAAACTCCCGTGTATTTAAAGACTAATGGCCTAGACATCGCTGTCTAGGCCAAAAGCTTTGGGGGCTTTAGTGCATGCTGGAGGCAGCCTGCTCGGCCTTCTCCTGAACACCTGACTTGGTTCTAAGGGCTAGTTCCTTGATAAACCAGGTCAAAGCGAACGCCGCTAGAACTACGAAGCTAGCGGTGAAGAACACCGTCACAGCAGATTCAGCAAAAGCCTGCTTGATTGGGTTAGCCAGTTCAGGACTGATTCGGTTCAGGAACGACGAGTCGGTTTGAATCAGGGCGGCAGGATCTTCAGCCTGGAAGAATTCTGCATTCTTCGGGTCACTAACCAGGGTTGGGTTAGCTTGGATTGCCTTGAAGATAGCGTCCTTCATCTGTCCTGCTTTATCAGCCAAACTGTTGAACAGGATGGATAGGAAGATAGCAACACCTAAGGTTCCACCCATCTGTCTGAAGAAGGTTGATGAAGAGGTTGCAACACCGATGTCTTTAGCTTCAACAGCGTTCTGTGAAGCAATGGTAAGGGTTTGCATCATCTGTCCCAGACCTAGACCCATGAACACCATTCCGATAGAGATCTGCCAGATCTCCCAGTCGTAGTTAAGGGTGGATAGGTAGATGTATGAGATGAACATGAATGCTGTTCCAAGAATCATGAAGATCTTGTATTTACCGGTGTTACCGGTAATCCGACCGCTAATGATTGATGCACTCATCATTCCAATTACCATTGGAATCATCAGGTAACCAGCTTCAGTGGGTGTTGCACCGTAAACAATCTGAAGTACCAGTGGAAGTGAAATCATGCCACCGAACATTCCGATACCAACAATTACACCAAGGAGAGTTGTCAGCGAGAAAGTTGATGATTTGAATAAGTGCAGTGGGAGGATTGCATCCTCTTTCATTTTTCTCTCAACAAAGATGAAGGCGATAATTCCGATAACACCGGTTACATAGGCGATCATCGAGTTAGTTGAAGTCCAACCCCATTCGCGACCTTGCTCAGCAACTAGTAGCAGTGGAACAACACCGATGATGATGGTGACAACACCCCACCAGTCGATGGTTTTGCTCTTAGCCTCGTGGTGAGGAATGTGTAGGAATGAAACCACCATGATTAGAGCTAGTGCACCAATCGGTAGGTTCATCAAGAAGATCCAGCGCCAACCCGTGATACCCAGGAATGAATCAACCCCAGCTAGCAGTCCACCGATTAGTGGACCAAGCACCGAAGAGGTTCCAAAGACTGCAAGGAACATACCCTGGTAGCGAGCACGGTCCTTTGGTGGAACGATGTCCGCCAAGATGGTCAGTGCTAGGGCAAACAAACCACCGGCACCGACACCTTGAATGGCACGGTAAGCAGCCAACTCATACATGGTGTTGGCAAAACCTGAAATTACCGAACCGACGATGAAGATCGAGATTGCTGTAATAAAGAGGTATCGGCGACCAAAGATGTCACCGAGCTTTCCATATATAGGTGTAGCGATGGTTGAAGTAATTAGGTAAGCCGTGGTTACCCAGGCTTGAGCAGAGAGACCGTTTAGGTCATCTGCAATTGTTCGCATAGCTGTTCCAACTACGCTCTGATCCAGAGCTGACAGGAACATACCCGACATTAGACCAAACAACACAAACATGATTTGTCTGTGGGTCATTACACCGGTTTTAGCCGATTCAGCTGCTGCTGCTTTTCTATCTGCACGCGCCAAGGCGTTTCTCTTTTCTCTTGTTTAGAAAGTTAGACTTTATCAATGGCAAAAAAGCATTTCAGAATTACTGCTTTGTCTTTGAGCCTATTTGGGGTACTTTTATTTCCCTCGGTAACTAATATTACTCCCGCTCGGGCTATCGACCTTACAACTAACAGCATTGATGCCGCCGACTCACTCTGGGTTGTGGTGAACAAGTCGAGGGGACTAAAGCCAGCCAAATTCATCCCACAGGATCTAATCACACCTAAATTCGGTGCGCTCAA
>JAURJV010000042.1 GCA_030832065.1 Rhodoluna sp.
ATCGCTCGGTAACCCCAATCAACTTTCAAAAAATCGTAGGCTGCTCGATGGATAGCAGGTGACAAACTTTGCGAAATCGGATCGCCAATAACGGCGAATTCTTTCCTAGTCATCCCAACCTGGATTCGCAATCATCCATTTCCGCCATAACTCAACGGCTTTTAGATGTTCAGCATAAGTGTTGCTGAACACTGTCTCGCCAGTCTCAAGATTGATAGCGCAAAAGTAGAGCCAGTCTCCCTCAGCAGGATTAACAGCGGCATCAATCGCTGTAGCGCCAGCTCCAGCAATTGGCCCGATAGGAAGCCCTGCATACCGGTATGTGTTATAACCGTTCGGATCGTTGCGTTCAGCTGCTGTTGTGTTAACCGTTGAACCATTAACTCCATAAGAGACAGTTGCATCGGACTGCAAGTGCATTCCTTGCGCTATTCGATTTAGGAATACGCGAGCAACCTTGTAGAAGTCAGGTGTTTTGCGAGCTTCCATTTGAACAATCGAGGCGAGTGTGAGAGTTTTATGCCAGTCTTTTTTAGCTATGCCATCAGCGACAAGTTGCCTCTTAGTTCTTTCGACCATAAGCTCTAGGATTTGCTTGGCAGTCCAGTCAGGACCAAAATCATAGGTTGCGGGAAATAGATAACCTTCCAATGAAGGAGCAGCTGAAGGGATGCCGAAATCGGCAAGATTCTTTGAAGCGCCCTCAAACTCAGCTACAGAAATTCCGGTTCCGACGCTAAGAGCCCTAAATGTTCCAGAAAGCCTTAGTCCTTCCCTAACAGTCACACGGTTCACAACTATTTGGCTCGGATCAGTAAGGATTTGAATGGCTTTATCCGAACTGATTTGGGTAGGCATTCGATATGTTCCTGGAAAGAAAGTTGGGTTCGCTGCGTAAATGTGTCTCAGTGTTGAAGACAGGTCCTTTGTTACGCCCAGATCAACCAGATCTCTCGCTATTTCCTCACCGTTAGCACCAACAGCTACCTTGAAATTTATGGTGGTAGAACCCAAACCAGAGTATTCAACGCCAGTTATCTGATCAAGGACAGATCTGACACTTCCCCTTGCAAGATAAAGTCCTCCGCCCAAGACAAGCAGAACTGCTACCGCTATGGAAATCAATTTTTTGCTAGAGCGCTTAGGCTTTCTCGGACGCAGATCAGTCACGGTAATCCTCCACTCTAATTCCAGGTATTCCCCCTTGATTGCCCTCAACCGCCAAGGCATATTCAAGTATGGCAACTGCTGCCATCTGGTCGATAGTCGATCTTGCCTCTTTCTGACTTTTTCCGACTGATTTCAACTGTTGATTAGCCAAACTAGTGGTTAGCCGCTCATCAATCAGCAAGACAGGAACATCGGTGACTTTCTTCAGGGCCAGAGCAAAATTCTTAGCATTCTGTGTTGAGTTGGTTTCGTTACCGCTCAGAGCTATCGGTAAGCCGACATAGATCTCAAGAATGTTCCCCTCAATTTGGCCCTTGAGGGTGGAATGAATCTCTGGAATGTCAAGCGCTGCGTCTAAAGTCGTAAGTGGTGAGGCCAATATTCCATGGCTGTCACTGACCGCGACGCCAATACGCTTGGTGCCCACGTCTATGGCTATTCGGCGACCCACTCGTAGCAATTAACTAAGCGCCTTATGAATCTCTGAGAGGGCTTCGGGAATCTTTGACACCTCAGTGCCACCGCCCTGAGCAATGTCAGCTTTACCGCCACCGCCACCACCGAGAATTGAAGACGCCATCTTAACTAGGCTCCCAGCCTTATGCCCCTTCGCCTGGGCTAAATCATTGCAGCACACAACAACACTCGGCTTACCCTCAATCATCGATATCAGTGCGATAGTCGTTGGCTTACTGCTCGTCTTGTCTCTAAGTTTGATTACTAAGTCTCGTAACGCATCAACGCTTGGAACATTTTTCACTTCAGCTAGAAGTACTGATTGATCTTCGTGGTCGCTGAGCTGATTGAGCAGAATTGGAATTTGTTGGCTAAGTGCCTCTGCCTGATAGTTTGCCAAGGCGCGCTGAGTCTCTTTAAGTTCTGCAAGTATCTGGCTCACACGATCAACAGAGTTTTCCGTTGAGGACTTTAACTGCTCAGCGATCTTGTGGAGGGTAAGGCGGTCCTGATTAAACATTGCGATTGCGTCTAGCCCAACGTTTGCTTCAATGCGTCTTGAGCCTGATCCAACCGAAGACTCATTGGTAATCGAAACTAAACCGATCTGGGATGATCTTGAGACGTGGGTACCACCACAGAGCTCTCTCGACCATGGACCACCGATTTGAATAACGCGAACACTCTCGTCGTAGGTTTCACCGAAAAGGGCAACAGCTCCCCACTGCTTTGCTTCGGGAAGAGTCATGAATTGTGCGGAGACAGCGAGGTCAGCCCTGATTGCTAGATTGGCGACCTCCTCAATCTCGGATTTGCTTGCCGAAGAAAGCGCTTGATTCCACGAGAAGTCCAGCCGCATGTAGCCGGGTTTGTTGTATGAACCCGACTGTAAAGCAGTAGGTCCAAGGACTTGTCGAAGAGCGGCATGCACCACGTGAGTGGCAGAGTGTGCCTGTGCTGCACCAACTCGCCAAGTGTGATCAACCTGAGTTAGGACAGGAGCCCCGATTGTTAGTTCACCTTTTCGAACTAGCACCCGATGTGAAATGAGACCCTTAACTGGCTTTTGAACATCGAGAACCTCTGCTTCAAATCCGTCGGCGAGAATTAGACCTGCATCAGCTGACTGACCACCTGACTCGGCATAGAAGCTAGTTCTATCAAGGACAACTTCAGCCATTGTCCCTGCAGTGATTGACGAGGTCGAAACTCCGTCAGCGATTAGTCCAAGAACCTTGGCCTCGGTTTGAAGTTCTTCATAGCCGGTGAATAACGATGTACCCATTGCCCTGAATTCGGAGTAAACACTTAGGTCGGTGTTCCCTGCTTTTTTAAGCCTGGCATCAGCCTTAGCTCGATCTTTTTGTTCATTCATAAGTGAGTTGAACTCGTCACGATCTACAGTGAGCCCGTTTTCCTCGGCTATCTCAATAGTTAGATCAATTGGGAAACCGTATGTGTCGTGGAGCAGGAATGATGTCTCACCACTGAGAGATTTCTCACCATTTGCCTTTGCAGCTGCAATCGCTTGTTCTAGAACTGCTGTTCCAGAGACTAATGTTCGAAGAAATGCCTCTTCCTCAGCCTGAACAGTCTTAGCGATTCTTGAATACTCCGACTCAAGCTCTGGGTAAGCATCCACCATTGCATTTTTTGAAGTTAGGAATAGTTGACTAAAACTTGGCTCTTCTACTCCTAGCAGGCGCAACGCTCTCACTGTGCGGCGTAACAGGCGTCTGAGAACATATCCTCTGCCATCGTTACCTGGTGATACTCCATCTCCGATGAGCATCAAAGCGCTTCTTACGTGGTCCGCGATGACTCGGAGCCGAACATCGTCCGCCTCATTGCTGCCGTAGGTCTTTCCTGATAGCTCTGCGGCTAGATCCAGCACCGGTCTAACTTGATCGATCTCATAAAGGTTCTCAACACCTTGCAATAGGAAAGCAACGCGCTCAAGTCCCATACCCGTGTCAATGTTCTTTTTCGGCAGTTCACCAAGAATCTCAAATGAATCTTTTCCGTTACCAACTCCGCGTTCATACTGCATGAACACTAAATTCCAAATCTCAATATATCGATTGTCATCGGCAGCAGGTCCGCCCTCAACTCCATAATCAGGACCTCGGTCGTAAAAAATTTCCGAGCAAGGTCCTGCAGGTCCCGGTTGTCCTGTTGACCAGTAGTTATCTTTCATGCCCATTCGCTGAATTCGATCAGCTGGTACGTCTGTCAAGCTAGTCCAGTATTCGATAGCTTCGTCGTCGTCTTGATAAACGGTTACCCAGAGCTTCTCTTTAGGGATGCCTAGGCCTCCGGATTCAAGCGAAGAGGTGAGGAACTCCCAAGCGTAAGCAATCGCTTCCTTCTTGAAGTAGTCACCGAAAGAGAAGTTTCCATTCATTTGGAAGAAGGTTCCGTGCCTAGTGGTTTTGCCTACCTCATCGATGTCCAGTGTTCTAATGCATTTCTGAACACTGGTAGCTCTACCGTAAGGAGCTGGCACCAGACCTGTCATGTATGGGATGAAGGGCACCATACCGGCGACCGTGAAAAGCAATGATGGATCTTCACTGATTAGGGACGCAGAAGGGACGACTACGTGGTCTTTAGATTCGAAGTATGAGAGCCAGCGGCGTTTGATCTCGGCTGTCTTCATAACTATTTCTTCTTAGTCTTCTTGGAGTTCTTGATCTCTTGCTCTCGATAACCAGCAGAGACTGCGTTAGTGAAAGTCCTAATTTTGTTTCCAGCGTCATCAATGGCTTGTTTGGCTTGCGGGTTCGACTCGATTTGTTTCGACAGGTATACGCCAACTGCTATACCAGCGATAAACAACGCCGCTTTACGCATGATTAATTCTTCTTCTTACCGATCAATCCGGTAACTGATCTGATGATCTCCCCCACTCTAAGCAGTGGACCACCGATAGAGTTGGTGAAGGAATTGATCAGAGAGCTTAGATTTGTTGTAGCGTCAACAACATTTTCAGTAATCTGATCGATCTTTTCTAACTGTCGATTAGTTTGCTTAGTGGTCTCAGTCAACTCATTGAGCAAAGGAATAAGAGAGTCACCTGTTTCACGAATGGTTGCAGAAGTGGCGTCGACTAGGCGGCTTAGCCTTAGCAAGACAATTACAAGGAAAACCACTAGCACTGCAAATGCTATTGCGGCTATAAGTGAAGCCAGTTCTGCACCATTCATGACTGAAACCTATCGGCTATCGAGCAGCGTAGTACTCAACCACGAGCTGAACTTCACAAGTGATTGGAACTTCTGATCTCTTTGGACGGCGGACCAGAGTTGCATGCAACTTATCTAGTTCTACTGACAGATAGCCAGGAACTGGAGGAAGAACGTCAACGTGACCACCAGCTGCAGCTACCTGGAAAGGTTCGGTTGATTCGCTCTTTGGGCGAACATGAATCATTTGACCCACCTTAACGCGAGCTGAAGGGCGATCCACTAGTTGACCATCAATAAGAATATGACGGTGAACAACCATCTGACGGGCTTGTGCCATTGTTCTAGCGAAACCAGAACGAAGGACAAGTGCGTCCAGTCTCATCTCTAGAAGCTCGACCAAGTTCTCACCTGTTAGACCTTCCATACGCTTGGCGTCGTTGAAGGTTTTACGAAGCTGAGCCTCGCGGATACCATACTGCGCACGAAGACGCTGCTTTTCGCGAAGACGAACTGCGAAGTCGCTGTCAGCTTTACGCTTGGTGCGGCCGTGCTGACCTGGGGCGTAAGGACGCTTCTCTAGATACTTTGCTGCTTTTGGTGTTAGGGCGATTCCCAACGAGCGAGACAAACGAGTCTTGCTTCTTGTACGTGATGTCTTAGACACTGATACCTTTCAAATAAATAGCTTGTTTGATTGATGTGCCTGGTGCATCTTGGCTAAAAAAGATTCACTCACCGTTTGACCTTGATTTAGCAGCCATGCATCAAAGTCGGGTCGGCAACCTCTTGATATTAGCAGGGAAAGCCATGTTATCCAAAGGGGTTACAAGCCCAGTTTCTTGCGCAATTCGCTGATTCTCTGCAATCTTTCGGCAAGATTCGCTTCTTGCCCGATGTTAGAAGGCCTATAGTAACTCCTTGCTTCTGGCAGATACTTCTGGGATGTCAATAATCCCTCGATGTCATGCGGATATTGGTAGGCCTGATCACCTTTTATTGGGGGGCTTGACCTCAAATAGATCGGCACTGCAGGAGTAAAACCGGCCTGCACGTCTGCTATCGCTTCGTTGATTGCAGTGTAAGCACGATTCGATTTTGGTGCTAGAGCCAAGTAGATCGTTAGTTCGGCTAATGGAATTCTGCCCTCCGGCATACCGATTTGTGACACTATGCCCAAGGCAGCGCTAGCCAGAACCATTGCATTTGAGTCTGCCAAGCCAATGTCTTCTGCAGCCAGAATTACAAGACGTCTAGCAATGAATCTGGGATCCTCACCTCCCACTATCATTCGGGCAAGGTAATGAAGAGCAGCATCTGGATCAGAACCTCGCACTGATTTGATAAAGGCACTAATAATGTCATAGTGCTGGTCTCCTGTGGCGTCGTATCTAGCCAGAGCTACCGGCATGTTTGCCGCCACGTCTGCAGCCAGGAGAACAGATCTGGAGTCTGCTTGAGCTGTTACAGCCGCAGTTTCAAGTATTGTAAGCGCCTTCCTAGCGTCGCCTCCAGAAACCTCGGCAATCAGTTTGAGAACTTCTTGTTCTACTTTGAACTTTCCGTCTAATCCCATTTCATCAACCACTGCTCGCTCAAGAATTGTGAGTAAATAGGATGGATCTAGCGGCTCCAGAACTAAGAGCATGGACCTGGACAGAATTGCTGAGGTAAGGGCAAACATAGGGTTCTCAGTTGTAGCCCCGATGAGAACTATCGAGCCCTCCTCAACGGCCTTAAGCACAGCTTCCTGCTGGACTTTACTAAACCGATGTATTTCATCTATGAATACAATCGAGGCTCCATGACCAGTTTCAATTGAAGTCTGAGAAGAAGAGAAAGCGTTCCTTAGATCAGCAATGGAAGCATTGATTGCACTTATTTCGATAAGAGACCGATTGGCGGTCCTTGCGAGGATTCGAGCGATAGTGGTTTTTCCGGTTCCTGGGGGTCCAGTCAGGATCAGGCTGGGAAGGTTCTTATCTTCGTTTACATAAGCTTGCAGGGGCCCTAAAGACTCAAGGAAGTGTCTTTGACCCATAACTTCGGAGAGCTTGGTGGGTCGCATCCTTGCCGCCAGGGGCATACCTACTGGAAAGTCAAAGATACCTAC
>JAURJV010000043.1 GCA_030832065.1 Rhodoluna sp.
AAGTATTTGCTGTGGCAGAAGGCAGTAAAGGCAACTATAAGTTTCGCCGAGTAAGCGTTATTAGAATTGTAAAGTTAGGGCCTCTAGCTCAGTTGGTTAGAGCAACGGACTTTTAATCCGTGGGTCGTCGGTTCGATCCCGACGGGGCCTACCAATTTGAAAGAGGAGAAAATGAACGAGAAAGAACTTCTAAACCTTTGGGCTAAGTTCAGAAACCAACTAATTTTTGCTCAATTAGCTCCAACTTTTTTGCTAATCACCACCGTCGGTTTGGTACCAGAGATTAGGGCTGCTGGAAGTTTTGTTGTCTTTGCCACAATTGGCATTTTGTTGGCATCTGGAATTTTAGGAGCACTGGCAGAGTTCTCTGCTGCTGATGAGGCCCAGGCTGTTGCTAAAGACCTAGCCAAGATTGCCGATCCGTCAGCCCTATCGCAGAAAATAGTAAAGAATGCGCTTTGGTTGCACGTAGCTAAATACCTAACCCCAGCTATTTTTATTGGAATTTTTATTTTCTTGTGTTTAGCTCTGCTCTAACTTTGTTGCATATTTGAAAGAGTAATAAATAAGTGGGATTTGCAGAGGTAGACGCAGCCAAGCTGCACTAATCAGCAGCAAGTCACCAGAAGGAATCACACTGAAGGCAAACCAGATGTTTGCCGGCCATATAGCAAGCAGGGTCAGTGCACAAAGCCAACCGCCCCAACGTTGCTTGAGCAAAAGTCCAATAGCACTGGCCAATTCTGCGATACCACTCAAATAGATCAGAAGAATTGGTTCGGGTAGCCAAGGCGGCATCAGCCACAGGAAAGCATCCGGGTTTACCAGGTGAAGCACCCCACTGAGCGTGAAGATCACAATGATGATTCGAATCGTTACTTTCACCCAGTACTCCCGCTCGATTAGCTACCTATCAGCACACTACATCACCAAAGCGTTGCATTACTCGCCGCGGATTTACTTGACTTCATCTTTTGGCAGGAGTAATTTTCAGTTAATGCCCGTGACTTTGGGTTAGGGCACCTTCATGAAAGGTTTCTCCGTGTCACGTAAATCATCTTTCGGCTTGATTCTCGCTCTAATTGCAACCACTCTTGTTAGCTCACCGAGCATGGCAGTTGGTACTAACGATCAACTAAAAGGCCAATCGGAAGTTGATGCACTGGCATCTGCTCAAGATGGTCCCAGCCAAGGTGGCTGGGCTGATATGGATGGTGGCGTTGCCGGTCGTCCATATATTTCTAGTCTGAGCTACACCAACCCAGGTGCTGAAACTGTGAACATTACCCCGGTAGGCGGAACAACCGACCCAAGCTATTTCAAAACTAATCAGGTGGGTGAAGGCGACATCACCGCCGTGGTTGAGCCTTATAACTTGTGTAAGAAGGGGGTCAACCCTCAGGGTGGGTTCTGCTACGCAACACCGAACCGAGTCTCAATCAACATCGGCTTCATCTCTAACGGTGGAGTGCACCGTGACTTCTATCGACCAGCCGAAGGCCAGTCAGCGCAGATCACAGCCGACACTGTATTTGAAATGACAGTGAGTTTGAACACTATTGGTTCAGCTCTTCGTTGGAGTCAACTCTATGGCGACCTAACCTACTGGAACACAGCTAACCTCGGACAAACCGATGCAACCGTGCACCTAAAATTCAAGGCAACCGATCACCCAGAAATCATTGGGGATTTCAACACCTACGGTGGTTGTTACAGGATCCCGCAAACCGCTTGCCCAATTGCTCACCCAATAGCAACCTTTTTGGAAGCAAGCCTGCTGCTTTCACTTGAAGAAGGTTACGGAGAATCACTTACCGGAGCAGTCTTCTCTGTTGCTAACGGAATGTCGGGTGAAATCTGTGATGGAACCTTCCAGGTTGGTGACAGCGGCAGCGTTGCTCCCTACTGTCGCAAAGATGCTAACCCAACCAATCCGATTATGGAGTTCCAGATGGCCGGTATGCACTACAGCGATGCATCACACACTGAACTTACTCACGCCACCATGAAAGCTTTTATCCCAGCCGGAGCTCTGCTAAACATATATGGAATCACTCCGCAGGATGCTGCCACCACATTCTCGGTTAGCCGAAGCACTGCAACTGGAACAACTGAAACCGGGAAGAATGACCCACCAACATTTGTTCCTTGGACTGCAGCTGAGAACGGTTCAGATGGACTTCTAGTAACAGTTCCAAATGTCACCTTCAGCACACCTAAATACAAAATCAAACGTAAAGTGAGCATCCTTAGAATGACTGCTCAACAGGCTGGGGCAAACACCAAGCTAACTCCTGCCTACACCTGCACATCAGCCAGCCCCTGCTCAATCAAGGTCTTCAAGTTAAGCAAGAAGCGCTACATCTCATCAGTCGGATCTGCGCTAACTACAAAGACCTTCAAGACCAAGAACCCAACTTTGATTATTCCTAGCAGCAAGCTCAAAAAAGGTGAGCGCTACCTAATCACAATTAGATCCGCGTCGGGGTCACTGAAGACTTCTACGGTGGGAACAGTTAACTAACCTTCGGCAATGCCTAGACTGAAGTAAAACTGTCGCTAATTGCCAACTAGACTAGTCCAAGTAGAAACAAGGGCCTCTAGCTCAGTTGGTTAGAGCAACGGACTTTTAATCCGTGGGTCGTCGGTTCGATCCCGACGGGGCCTACTCGGAAATGCACAGGTAACTCTACTTATCCCAACTTTGAATCTCTAAGTAAGTTTCGTGAACCTTCTTGAATGCTGGGTGAGCCTTGGCCATGTCTCCAACTGATGGGAATTGGCCTCTGAAGGTTACGTACCAACCCTCTTCGAGACTGTCGAGACTGAGCAGTGCAGTCAGATCCTTATCTAATGGCCTAACTTCACCAATCCAGATTTTCTTCAAATTGACGAGCGGTCGCAAGAAATCGAAATTTGAAACCTTGATTGAACCACGGAATTCAAAATCAATGCCTGCTCCAATTTCAAGTCCTTCTAGCTGAGTTAAATTACTTATTGATTCATAATTGAGTGGAACTCTTGCGAATGCCCGAATTGCTTTCAAAGTATTCACACTTGCAAGACAGGAGAAATCAATATTTTCTGAAGTATCTTCAAAAGTTAGGTATTTGAGATTCGGCAATGTTGCCAAACTTTTAAGATCATAAAAGCTTCCGCCGATGAACTCTAACTGCTCGATTTGCTTATGGCGAGATAGAGCATCAAGAACTTCCTGATTGGCATCCACAACCTCAACTTTTCTAAGTTTCGTGTCGTGCTTAGAAAGATAGTTTGCCCAAAGCTCTAGGACCTCTTCTTGAGAGTACTTGGGCTCTTCAAAAGGGTAAGCCCTGCAAAGCCTGATTTCCTTCTGGCCAAGATAGTCTCTGCGGAAATCAACAACCGATTCTTTAGCCATGGCGATGCCATGATTGACAATCTCTAAGTAATTCTTTGGAGGTCGGTAATAGGTGAAGTAGCTGGCGTAGTTCCCTACGGGTTTACGCCTCCCCAACATAACCCAGCCCCTTTTTCCTTGTAGTCCTTATTTGACGCCAAGCAGATCAATAACAAAGACCAAAGTCTTACCTGATAGGGCGTGACCGCCACCGGCTGGACCGTAAGCCATATCCGGTGGGCAAATAAGCATTCTGCGTCCGCCGACCTTCATGCCAGGGATACCTTCTTGCCAAGCTTTGATGAGTCGACCCAGCGGGAATTCAATTGACTGACCTCTTCCCCATGAAGAGTCGAACTCTTCGCCGGTTTCGTAGTCAACTCCGAGGTAGTGAACTTCAACTGTTGCGCCGGCAGGAGCTTCTGCTCCGTCACCGATCACGATGTCTTTAGTGGTTAGGGTTTTTGGAGCAGGCTCCAACATAGGCTCAATTTCTGGGCGTTCTAATTTACTCATAGTAGAAAAGCATACCTGCGGTTCCCTCACATCCGTCCAATAGTCTTTAGGTGTTATAGAAAGGTCAAAATGCGCAGATTCATCATTTCCTTTAACGACGGGGACATGAAATTCCCAATGGATGAGCTTCCTCAGGTAGCTGATGAATCCCATGCCGTTGTGCGGGAAGCCAAGGCTGCTGGAGTTTGGCTTTTTGGTGGCGGCTTCTTTGAAGATAAACCTGTGGTGGTAAATGAAAATGGAGACATAACTCCAGGGCCGATCAAGGCAAGTGAGGTTCGCCTCGGTGGATTCTCCGTTATAGAGGTCGAAACTGAAGCTGATGCCTATTACTGGGCTCAGAAGATTGCTAAGTCTTGTCGCTGTGATCAAGAGGTCAGAGAAATGATCTATGACCCAGAGTCAACAAACTAGCAATGACTAGGGAAATTTCTAAGTTCCTTTCTGGGGGAACAGCAGAAACCACTGATGCGGTCATACTCCTCCTGCACGGCTACGGTGCTGATGAAAGAGATCTTCCTGAACTTATGAGCTATCTGCCCAAGTTAGCTTGGTTCAGCCCCAGGGCTCCCCTAGCCGCGGGTGATGGTTATTCTTGGTATTCAACTGTCAACCTGCTAGAGCCAAGTGTCGAAGAGTTGGCCGAAGTTACCCAGTCACTTTGGGATTGGGTTGACGAAAATATTGCTGCAGAGCAGAAAATTATCGTCATCGGTTTCTCCCAAGGTGGGCTGATGGCAACACAATTACTTCGAACCAGACCTGACCGGATCGCTGGAACAGTTATTCTCTCTGGTTTTCTTGGTGTCGGTGAACTTCCCGCTGATGATGAGTTGGCCGTAACTAAACCTAAGGTGATTTACTGCAGAGGGATAGAAGACACCCGGATTAGCAAAGAAGCAATTGCCCGACTTAACACCTGGTTGCAAGCTAACACCAAGGCAGTCACTAACACCTACCCGGGTCTTGGTCACTCGGTGGATGAGAGGGTAATGCTGGATGTTGCTCGTTACGTCAGTGCGCAGCTGGCTTAGCAGTTCTTTCATTCAGGTAAATAGAAACAATAACCCAGGTCACGTAAGCCGCCTGAGAGACCGCGACTACGCGCTCTAAGATTCCAACATTTACCGCCGCCGGATCGGTCCAGGTGAATAGGAAATACAAAGCCAATGCCCCTTGAATAGTTGTTCCAACAATGGTTGCCAGTGGTCTAACCGCAAACGCAGCACTCTTTGATCTTCTGAGCGCTAGCAGTGGCCAACCAGCTGAAATAGCAAACGATGCGATGGCAAATATGCGATGCATGGTTGAGTAACCAATTAGCGGAGTTGGGAAGATAGTTAGACCGAATGTGCAGATGGCGGATGCGAAAAGAGCAATTCTCGCCGGCAGTGCCAAACTCTTGGCGTAGAAGGAGACCAGCACAGTCAACACTCCACCAAAGATAAAGAATGAAGACATGATCAAATTAACCGGCGATTCAGGTGCGGCTAATTCACTGATAGTTTGTCTAGCTTGGTCGTAACCTGGCCATAAGGAACCTGCGATGATCCAACCTAGAGCAGACTGGATAGGGCCAATAATGGCTGCGTAGAGAGCTATCTTGCTTGTTCGATTCAACTGGAACTACCCTTCAATTGAGAAAGCCTTTAGGCGAGACTAGCAAAGGAAGCAACTAAAAGCCCGCAGCCTTACTCCCGATCCAATTTGGCATAGAAGGTCATCGAAATAGCCTGGGCTGGGATCATTAGCAATCCAGCTATAAGTGCCATTGGAAGTAAAAACCCGAATCTAGGGTTGTTGTCCACTCGCGCAAATATAGCCATCATCGAGCCACCAACAGTCATTCCAAGAACTAGCGTCAGAGTCAGGAAACCTGTGGTTATGTTGGCCCAGCGTTTTTGTATTGTGGATTTGAAACCTTCTTTCCTCACTTCGATGAGGCTCTTAGCTGTGGTGACCGATGCCCAAGTAAATAGGATCAGCGAACCAGGTATCCCTACGTATATCAGGAGTATCAGCGGTAAGTAAAATAGACCGCCAAAGGTCATAAACAACTTAGGGGTGAGCGCTAACGAAAAGTAGATTGCCATAAATATGACTAGCCACTTGAGGGAACTGAAGTAGAACTTAGCGTTACGTTCCTTTTCACTTAGCTCCTTGGTTTGCTGGACTTCAGGAACACTCTCTGTGAATCTTGCTTCTCGCCAAGCCAGCAGAATTATTGGGAAAGAATAGGCAACGAAAGCCAAGAGCATGAAGCCTTTGAAATAGAAACCGAAAGGATCCTCCATGCTGAGGTCCGAGATGTATCTTTCTATGGCTCTGAAAGTTTTGGGGGTTGGACCATATCCAGCGGTGAACCCCACGAATGCGTTACCAAAAGTGGCAAGGAATCCGAAGAGTAAGGCAACTCCAAGACCAATTCTTCTTACTACTAGGTAGCCAGCCTTGAAGGCCCAGTCGCGGTTTGCAATTTGCAGCTCGTCTAAGTATTCATCGGGTAATAAGGTCACTCGTCGCATGGACATTCGCAGCAGAACGAAACTCCAGATCAAAAGAAGTAATGCAACACCTTGGGATATGTCTCGGAATCCATAGAGCCAGTTTTTCTCGATTAGTTCGTAGTCGGCGTAAATGCGATTAGTTTTGCTAATTGTGTAGGGGGTTGGGATTAACAGGGTTGCTAAAACCACATAGCTTGAAATGACTGCAATTATGCTCAGTAAGCGCCTCATCCACGGTGAGGTCAAAACCCGACTCTGCTTAGCATTTAGAATTCGCTCGATTCTGGCGTTTCTAAGTTCGGTGTAAATACTCGACTTGCTCATTTGACGCTCACTTTCAATTTGAATAGTTGTTCCACTTTGCAGTCCAAGGCAGCTGCCAGCCTGAGGGCTAGCGCCAGGGTTGGAGCGTATTCCCCACGTTCGATGTAACTCATCGTTTGGTAATGGACCCCCACCAGTTCGGCTAATTCCTGCCGAGAGATCTTACGTTTTGTTCGCCAGGCTTCAACAAAGTTGTCAACCTGGTCTTTCTCTTGCTTCGGTAATCTACCCATAATTAGAGTATAAATGCTCTAGAGCATAAATACTCTATATTCATAAAAATAATGCAAATCACTGGAACTCGGGTTATCCGGTATCCAAACTAAACTTGGGAACTAAGGAAGCCTAAGGGGTGTAAATGAGCAACGCTGTTCCAGTTAGCTCCAGATCAACCTCGTTTAGAGCTGACATCCAAGGGCTCAGGGCTATTGCCATCATTCTGGTAGTTGCCCTCCACATGAACCTAACCGGCGTTTCAGCCGGTTACATCGGTGTTGACATCTTCCTAGTTGTCAGCGGTTATGTCATAACTCTGTCGATTCAAAAGAGACCAGCGCATAGAGTTATCCGGAACTTAGTTGAGTTTTGGCGTTCAAGATTTATCAGGATATTTCCAGCTGCTGCCTTAGTTATTTCGGTAACCGTAGTCGCTGCCTTCTTATTCTCAGGAAAGGCTTTCAACCCAGACCTGTTAATCGATGCCAGGTGGGCTACTTTCTATGCCACCAACATTCGCCTAATTCAAAGTGGGTCTAACTACTTCATTGCAGGGCTTGATCAATCATTACTTACCCACTACTGGTCACTTGCCATTGAACAGCAGTTCTACCTCTTCTACCCGCTGGTGATTTTTCTACTCACTTGGTTGGGATCAGAAAAGCAGAGAGTACTTATTCTCAGGATCTTTCTCACTGTTGTAATTCTGGCCTCAAGCTACTGGAGCATAACTCAGACCGTACTAGATCCGGTGGCTTCTTATTTCTCTCCGCTGACAAGATTCTGGGAGCTAGCTTTCGGAGGTTTGCTGGCTACCTTTGCAACAAGAAACTCTAGGTTCTTGCCTTTTCTAGGTCTGATTATCTTGGCCGGATCAATGTTTGTCCTGAATTCCCAGAGCGCTTACCCGGGTTATTTAGCTTGGTTACCTGTAGTTGGAACAGGAATTTTGCTCTACTTTCCCCTGAAACGATTGGGGATAGCCCCGCTTAGATATCTGGGAGATATCTCATACTCCCTTTATTTGTGGCATTTTGTCTGGTTAGTGCTTCCAACTCAAATAGAGAATCCGATCACTGAACCTAGCCTGGCTTGGGTGTTTTTAATGGGTGCTTTAGTTTGCTCGGTGCTGACCTATCACCTATTTGAAAAACCAATCCACAAATCCATTTCGCTAAAGACGGATACTTACGCTGCGACAACCTTGGCCGCGGTTTGCTTACTTGGTGCCTTCCTTGTAATTACCTTGGTAGAGAATCTCTACCTGCGAACTATTTTGTAATGTAGCGAGGATTCTTCGGGGTCATCTGGACGTGGTAGGTGCGGATGATGTTATTGATTACGTAGGTTGCCAGAACTGACTGACCCATAGCGGTGAAGTGAATTCCGTCTTCCCCACGGATCATCGCTGAACTGCCATTCACTAATGCATATTGCCGATAATTGCCTGCAGCGTCAGCCGTGTAGGCGCGAGTTGGCAGGTAAAGTGCGCCAGGTAGCTTTGGAACAGTAAGCGCAAACTGCTCATCAATTAGCGTTTCACCTTTGGCGTAGTTGTATGGTTTCATGATGGGCATCCCGATCCATAAAACGTAAGCTCCAGAGTTAATTGCAGCGTTAGCTAGCTTGGATATGTTAGCTCGGTAAGTTTTCTTCCAGGCCTCTGTTCCAAAGGTCTGCGTCACCCCGTTGATGACATAGTTCTGTCGATCATTCGCACCGATGAAAACTATTACCAAGTTAGGTTTATAGGTTTTCAGTTGGGCAGCCAGTGCGGTATGCCAGTTGTAGAACCAAGGGTTGGAAAGCCCAGTTGATGCTTTAGCGGTTCTGGTAAAAGTCAATGTGGTCTGATTGGCAAGTTGAGGCATCATTCCGTAGGCGAGGTTATTGCCCAGTGAGTCGCCAATCAAAAGTATCTTGCAGTTACCCAGTGCTTTCCTGGTCACTCCAGTATCGGCATTAAAATTACAGCCGTCTGCCAGCAGTTTTGCCTTGATGGTTTTTATTTGCTCTGGAGTTAGATCTGGAACTACAGGGTCCTCTTTAGGTGGCTCAGGCTTAATAACCGGCTTATTGGCAATAGCTTTTGCTAGGGCTAAATTATCTAGCTGCAAAAAAGAGACGCCACCCACCATGCCAACTAATAGCAGGCTGAGCATCACCCTCACTAACAATCTTTTTGACATTAAACTCTTTCCTTCAGTCAGGCTAACCGACTGGCTAAACATAACCAAGGTCATCTAATGTCTTTATCGGTAATTTAGGGCTTGTCCGCCTAAAGCCCTATAAATAAGGGGTTGGGTAGACTTATCAAGACCCCGATAGACGTGAGGCCTCTTAATGTCCCTTAGACACAACATCGAAAAGTTCTATAGCAAACTGACCTGGCTACCAGTTCCCGTTCCCTATAGAAAAGTGCTGGAGAACCGCAAAATTAGTGCCAGACACGATGCCCAACTGCAGACCATTGACCTGCTGCGCTTCAAGACTTTGAATCCACCGGTGATCAGCATGGTTTCCAAAGGCATGGATGTTGATGAAGCCATAGTTGAATACGCCAGAGTGACCTCAAACCCAGCTGAACGCCTAGTGGCTAGGTCCTTCTTCCAAGCTCTGAGTGAGAATGAGAGTTACCGAGACATCGGTTCTATCGCGTTTGCAGTCCTGCTAACCAACATGGGCCTCTATGACTCTTCATACGCCTATTTCAAGAGATCTGATGAGGAAAAGGCAAAGCGTTTAGCTCCATACGAATACTTCGACAGCATATGCTTCATGGATGAAAAATCCGGCTTGCAACAACTGGCTAAATACATTGAAAATCATCGTGACGAACTGGATGCAAAGCTAAAGCTCTCTCTTCTGAAAGTTCTAGCTAAGTTCCGCGATGTTGAAACCCTAAACAAGGAAACCCAGTTGCTGCTAGCTAGCAAGCCAGCACTGAATGAAGAGGAACTGCAATTCTTGAATTGGTTTAACACCCACCTAAACCATAAGGATCAGATTACCAAGAGCCTGCCCGATACCATCAACATTGCTGTGATGGATTACAAGTTGCTGGACAGATCTAGAACTTCCCGCAACCGCGGTGACTATGTTCAAACTTTGGCAGCCCTATCCAACTTACTCAGATTCAAAAATGTTGAGTATGTTGGGGACACCAAACTGAGCAACTACTTGAACAAACTAAAAGGTGATGTTCACAGCAACAAGCAGATTGAGGGACCCAAGGTTAAGGTTCAACCGGTTGCGATTGATCGTGATTTCTCCAGTGGTCGTGAGTATCCTGAAAACACCTGGCTAATCAGCAACGGTTGGTTCATGCACCGCAACTTCAATGGTCCGGTTGACTTCCCATACCCGAAGAACATCAAACCTTTGATGATCTCCTTCCATATCCAAGATCCTGATGTGCTTACCGATGAGGTCGTCACCGAGCTGAAGCGAATTGAACCGATTGGTTGCCGTGACTGGACCACGCTGTATCGGTTGCGAGACTTTGGTATCAAGGCCTTCTTCTCCGGCTGTGTTACCACCACCGTAGGTCAGGTGCTACCGCCGGCCTCTAAGACCAATGAGAAGAAACTGGCTTTGGTTGAAACCAGGCTGGACAAGCTCAAGTATGGATCCTGGCAGATTGATAACTTCATTCAGATTGGCGAACAGGTAAGAGACTTTGATCTGGTCGAGGGTATCGAGGATGCCAGAACCATGCTGGCTGAATACGCTGACTATAGAGTTGTAGCGACCAGCCGACTGCACTGCTACCTGCCAGCTAGGTCGATGGGGCTAACCGTTGATTTCACACCAAAGAACCTAGCTGACGTTCGTTTTGAGGGGCTAATCAACCTAGATGAAACAGCCTTCAACCAGATCCGCTACGGCATCGAAGACAAGCTGAAGCTGACCCTGACCGAGATTCTGGCCGGTAAATCAGAGGCTGAGGTTCGTGCCTTCTGGGCAAAGCTCTGTGAAGAGGATGTCAAGTTTGCTGAGCAGTATGCCACCAACTACTCAAAGTCAACGGCCTCACAAATTGATGTTCCAACTGCAGTAGCTGCCTTAGACCGGTCAAAGATAGCTGTCAACAGTAACACTAGGGGCGACCGGGTGGTGGAAACGGCTTTCGCGTTGGATCAAAACCTCGAGGACATGTTCCCCGTGGTTATGCAGTCGCTGGTGGATAACACTAAGCGAGAGATTAACGCCCACGTGATGACCCGTGGCTTAGGTAAAGCGTTCAGAGAGCGGATGGGTAAGCTCTTCCCTGAAGTTAACTTCATCTTCTACAACTTTGATGACGTTGACTACGGTGATTCAATCGCTCTGCTCAGCCACATCTCTGTTTCAACGATGGACCGCCTGTTCCTACCGGAGATGCTAAAGCACCTAGATAAGGTGCTTTACCTAGACATTGACATCCTGATTCAAGGTGATGTCGGTGAACTCTACGATCTGGAACTTGGTGAGAATGTCTTTGCCGGTAAGCGAACCAAGCTAAAGTCCTGGGCGAACATGATTAAACCAATCACCAGAGCAACACTTCACTTTGATGCAGCCAAAGCTTGGGACATTCGTAAGCGTCTGCATGGTGAATCAGATTTAACTTCAAGAACCTTCAACGCTGGCATCCTGGTGCTAAACCTGAGAATCATGCGTAACGAAGACTTCACTGCCCAAAACATGTATTTGGTGGAACAGTGCCGAATGAATGACCAGGATGTTTTCAACCTCTATTCAAGAAACCGAGTTCTAGAGATTCCTAGCGAATGGAACCACGTTCCAGCTCAGGACTTCCATGAGGACCCGAAGATCATTCACTGGGCAGGGCCAGCTAAGCCATGGAAACCTGAGTTTGTTTTATTGCAGCCTCGCTTTAAAGCGGTTGAAGCCAAAGTTCAAGCCAAACTAAACGGCTAGAACTTAAATACATAAAGCCCACCGTACTTGGTGGGCTTTATGTATTAAGGCTTTAGTGAGGCAAGAACGGGATAATCAGGTAGATTCCGTAAGCCAGCGCACAAATACACACGGCAAACAGCAGATAAGCACCAACCAGGTTCAGTGACTCAGCGGTCTGTGCTGTCTGGTTGCCTTTACGGGCCTTAGGGCTCAGGTTCTGAGCATTGGTAAGTAGCCGAACGCCAATCGAGAAGCAACCGACAATCAGTGTGGTGAAGCCGATGGCTGCTATAAAGACCAGCAGGAACGCATTCCAGTCAATGTTGATGGCGATCATTATTTCTTACCCTTCTTCTTGCTCTTTTTGCTGGCTTTAGCGTCAGCCTTCTTCTTTTTCTTAGCCGCAGCCTTAATCTGCCTAGCCGATAGGACAACTTCGCTAGCGTTTTCTACTTCGCTGTTCAGGTTTGTCGCATTGATCTTGTTTCTTCTGGAAATTGTGAAGATGGCAAGGGCAACAGCAGCTGTTAACACACCGTCGATGATTAGACCCCAGTCTCCCTGCATGGTTAGGTAGGCAGACATTGCACCAACTAGGCCAGCTGCTGGAAGTGTGAAGACCCAACCTAGGAATATTTGACCAGCTTTGTTCCAGCGAACAACTCCACCTTTTCGGCCAAGGCCAACACCGATAACCGATCCGGAGGCTACCTGGGTAGTTGACAGGGCAAAACCAAACTTTGATGAAGCCAAGATTGTTACACCGGTGGAAACCTCAGCTGCAAAACCCTGCGGTGGTCTAATTTCGGATAAACCAGTTCCGAGAGTTTTGATGATTCGCCAACCACCAGCGTAGGTTCCTAGAGCTATCGCTACCGCAGCCGAAACTACCACCCAGAGTTCAACGTGATCTCCAGTTGCCTGGAATCCACCGGCAACCAAAACCAGAGTAATTACACCCATTGTTTTCTGCGCATCGTTGGTTCCGTGAGAGAGAGCAACTAGGGATGAGGAGAAAATCTGTCCAACCTTGAACTTGTTGCGTCCTGTTGAGATGTCTTTGGCTTTTCTCTCTGCCTGGGATCTTGCGGTAACCCAGTAAGCAACTTTAGTTGCAGTGAAGGCAACTAGACCAGCAACCAGTGGGGCGAAGAGTGCCGGAATAAAAACTTTCTCAATCATCTTGGTGAAGTTAACCCCAGCCGCACCAAAGTAAGCCATGGTTGAACCGATTAGACCACCAAAGAGTGCGTGCGATGAAGAAGATGGTAGACCTAGGAACCAAGTGGTCAGGTTCCAGAGAATCGCTCCGGTTAGACCGGCAAAGACCAACTGGGCGGTGATGTTTACACCGGGGTTGATCATGTCTACCGAAATAGTCTTAGCCACCGTGGTGGATAGGAAAGCGCCAATCAAGTTCATAACGGCAGCGATACCAACGGCGAGCTTGGGCTTGAGAGCGCCTGTAGCTATTGGGGTAGCCATCGCATTGGCGGTGTCGTGAAAACCGTTGGTGAAGTCGAAAAACAGTGCAATTGCTACGACTAAACCAACAATAAGAATCGGATCCATTTGGCAGCTTTCTCTTGATTTACCTTATTAACGAGCCGTTAAGTAGGTTACAGCGGGGTAAACAACTGGAATCGCCAGAAGGCCGAATTGTTAACTTTCTGTTCACTTAGTGCCTAAAACTAGACTTGTTCAGGGCATAGGAGAGGAAATGATGAACGAAGCGATCCAGCCGTACCAGCGACTTTGGCTCAGGTTAGGGCTTCCAGAGGTCTGGGGTTGGCCTCTAATTTGGTTCGCCACAGTGGTAACCGGCCTAGCCAGCTTTGCCTTCGATGCCGTGCGGCTCAATAACTATTCTCTGAATTGGATCAGCATCAATGCAATCACGCTGGGGTCAGCAATTGGCTACGGCTACCTACTGGTCCTCTATTCCAAGCGTCTTCAATTGACCAAGTCACAGCGCGCTGGAGTGAATGTCTTCATCGCATCGACGGCCATGGGGTTTAAGAACCTGGCTACTTTCTTGCTCTGCGAATCCTTTGGCATAGCCGACACAGGAGTCCCCTTGGTTCGATTCTTCGGCGGTGTTTCCATTGGATTCTGTCTTCTGATTATCTATGCAAATATGCGTGGGGCGAAGATTGAGCGAGGTGTCATTGAAAAGGAACTTCGGGAAAAAGAGAACGCACTCATCGGTTTCCGAGAAAATGCATCGCTACTTTTTGAAGAAGAAGAACAGAACCTGATTCAAAAGAGTTCAAATGAATTGCTCCCCAGATTTCTCCAGCTTCAGGAGCAGGTTGAATTTGGTGACGATGTAACCAAGCTGCGCACCGAACTCGAACGTTTCCTCACCACAGAAGTTAGACCACTGAGCACTTCACTGGCTGAGGAAGCCAAGAATCTTAGAAAACAAATACCTAATAAAACTGTCGAGGTCAAGTCAGATTCCAACACCAAGTTCAACCTCGGGCTAACAATCCGTGTCAGTTCAACAACTCTGCTTCTGGGCTTTGCTTGGGCGATGTTAGCGCCAATTATCCTTCCTGAGGCTGGACTAGCGGATCTAGCAATAGCAAGCCTGCTTTACTTCTTATCGTTGTTGGCTATCAAAGGCCTGTTCGGTCTGGTCAAACGCTCCAGCGTAAATTTTGCACTGGCATGCAGCCCATTCCCCGGCGTTGTAGCCTCCATACTCCCATACTCTTTGCTCATCCAAATTCCCCATCAGGAAGCCTTCGAGAACCTGATGCCAGCATTCTTGGTAACTGGCGGTCTAGCCTGTGTTGCTTTATCGCTAGGGTCAATTCTTGACATTGGTAGAAACGAATCGGAACAAAAGCTCAAAGACCTGATTGCTCGTTTCAGCCGTGAAAACAAGCTATTCGAGCAACGCATGTGGGTTGCCCAACACCTTTGGTATACCCTGCTTCACGGTACGGTGCAGTCAGCGCTAACCGCGGCCATGATCAGATCCAGCAATAAAGAGACTTTGAGTGCCGATGAGAAGAAGGCAATCATCAACGATCTAAACAGGGCCATTGACGCGCTGAGAAAGCCAACCCGCCAGGAGGTTAGTTTTGAGGATTCCATTTCCGACTTGAAGACAACCTGGACAGATATCGCAGCGATAGACATCACCATTCAGCCTGAAGCTAAGGCGAAGATCTCTCAGTCTCAAGATGGCACGTTGGTTGTCAATGAGCTGCTCAAAGAGGTAGTTAGCAACGCTGTAAAGCACGGTTCGGCAGACCAGGTAAAGATAGCCATAGACCTCACCCCGAACCAAGACATTTACGTCACCGCCACTAACAACGGCAGTAAAGCAACCAATGAAACCGGAACCGGTGTCGGATCTGTCCTGTTTGCCAGCCTCTGCACAGAGCATTCACTGAGTTGGAACTCAAGCTCTGAAGAAACAGAGTTTAGAGCCACAATCCCTATGGCTTAAAAGAGTTTGGCCCGCCTCGAGGAGACGGGCCAAACTAGTTCTTGTATTGCTAGTTAGTGACTGTCAACGTTGCAGTTGAGATAGCACTTCCACCTGCAGTAGTTACGGTGATTCTGCCTGATGATGCACCAGCAGGAACTACGAACTTCAGCGAGGTTGAGCTAGCACCAGATGCTACTGTTACCTGGGTTGTTCCCACGGTTACTGTTGCACCTAGCAGGTTGGTTCCCTTGACGGTAACCAAAGTTACTCCTCTTCTACCAGTGGTTGGTGTGAAGGAAGCAACTGTTGGGGCTGGTGGAATTACAGTGAATGAATCAGTGTAAATAACACCTGCACCAGTTGTGATCTTGATAGCACCGGTTAGTGCACCGTTAGGAACAACAACAGTCAAAGTAGTACCGGTGTTGATCACTGGCTTAGCTGACTTGTTTCCACCAAAGATAACGCTGGTGGCTTTCAAGTTCTTACCGGTGATGGTCACAGTCTGACCAACCTTTGCACTTGCTGTTGACTCAGTGATCGAAGCAGCCTGGTAAACAACCTTGGTTGATGTAACAGTTCCACCGAGGTTGGTTGCCGAGATTGTTGAACCAGAGGTTACACCTTCAGGAACAGTCACTAGAACGCTTCCAGCGGAAATAATGCTAAAGCTTGCGCTTACACCACCGATAGAAATGTTCGAGGCTGATGCCAAGTTGGTTCCATTCAAAGTGAATGTTGAGCCAACCTCCTTGATCAGTGAACTGGTTAGCAAGATAGCTGGCTTAGTAGTAGTAGTTGTACTAGCTGTGAAAGCAGCGCTTGCGGTTGCAGTTCCACCTGAGTTGGTGACCTTGAAGTAACCCTTTTGGCTGATTGTTGGTGAAAGAACAGTCATGCGAGTACCTGCAGCATTTACAGACAAGACGGTCACTGGAGTTGAAATCGCAGCGGCCTTTGTTGTTGCAGCGGTGTATAGCGTAACTGTGCTTCCTAGAGCGTCACCAAGGTTAGTTCCAACGATGTCAATCGCCTGACCCTTCTTACCAGTTGTGCTTGAAACCGAAGTGATGCTCGGAGCACTTACAGACTTGGTAACAATGATGTTTACCCAGTCCTGGTGAGTGATTGAGTTGCCATCTACAGTTACCTTGACCTGCATGAACAGTGGGTTCAATGAGTCAGGGTTAGCTCTAGGGCTTCCAGGGTTAGTAGTTGCATCCATCTCGCTGTCATTGCTGGTCAGCGGGATTGTGATGTATCCACCTGAAACTGTGGTGCTGAATGAAGCCTGATCGTTTCCTGCACCGTTAGGGTATGCACCAACAACAGTTGTTGAACCAGAGGTGAAGGACGCGTTCGAACCGGACCAAGCACTACCTAGGTGAACTGTTATAGGAGTTCCATCAGGTGCGTTGTCGCCGTTGGCTAGAGTCGCACGGTAGCGAAGGTTGAATGTTGATCCAGCCTTCACGTAGTGAGCAAAGTAACCAGTGTTAGTGTCAAACCAACCCTGAGAAATACCTGCGTCACCCCAAACGTGGGTTCCATCAAACGAGTTACCAGCGTTCCAGTCAGCCAAGCGCAGCTTGTAAACAGTTGGGGCTGGAGCATCAGCTGGCTTGTAGAAGTTTAGGTCAACGATGTCAATAACGTCGTTGTTGCCCTTCTCGCCAACAATGGTCATCTGAGTGAACAAGTGCTTACCGCCACCAGGGTGAGGCAAGTTTGCTGCCTGGTATGGGTCAGCGCTTACAGCACTGTCGTTGTTGGTTAGCTCAAACGAAACCTTACCTTGAGCGTCAGTAGTTAGATTTACAACTGCCTGATCGTTACCACACCAGCAGTCAGCACCAGAGGTTGACTGACCGTTGACGGTTACCCTAGCTGTTGAACCTGACCAACCCTTACCTAGAAGTAGGTGAACGGTCTTGTTGGCATAGGCAGCGCCATCAGTATCGGTGATGGTGTAAGAGAAAGTGGTTGTGCTTCCTACAGTTAGTCCACGCTCAAAATAGCGAAGTCCAGCTGCGTAGTACTTGCACCAGTCTCCAACGTTACAGTCACCAGTGAAAGAGTTAGATTCGTTCAGGCCATCCATACGTGCAACAACGGTCTTCACCACTGGTGCATCTGGAGACTTGGTGTAAACCATGTCGATAATGTCAATGACGTCACCTGCGTCACCTGAAACAGCAGCAATTTGGCTGAAGAGGTGAGTACCGGTGTATCGAGCAGTAGGGTCTGCGTTGTAGTCAGCACCGTTAGCTGGAAGATCTGCGTTGTCTAGAGTGAATGTAACTTTACCTAGAGAGTCAGTTGTCTTCAGAACAAATGCTTGATCGATGCAGTAACCAAACCAGCCACCACAATCAACAGCGTCAGTTACTGCTGCTACGCCGTCGACAGAAACCTTGGCGTTTGAAGCTGACCAGGCTTTACCCATGATCAACTTGATCGACTTGTTGGCTAGAGGTGCACCAAATTCGTCGGTGACCGTATAGCTCAAAGTTTGGGATGTACCCGCGATTTGCTTCTTTTCATAGAAACGAAGGCCGTCGTTATACCAGCCTTGGCTCACGAAATATGCAGCATCGTTTGCATTGTTAGTTGCATTCGCATCTGAAAGGCCATCTAAACGTATGATCGTCTTTGATCCTTCGGCATGCGCCGGTGCAACTGTACCTGCGAAAACTGATGCTAGAAGTAGAACAGGTGTCACTAGTTTGACTAGTGCACTGAGCTTCTTGCTCATAGTTTTTCCTTATCTGCGACTCTCATCGCTTTGGTTACAGCACTGTATGGGTTGCGAAAAGCACAACTTAATTTGACTTTATGCCTGAAACCGCTTTCTAGAAACCGCTTTCAGTGAGTCTTTACTGATTCGTTATGTAAGCGTTTTCCCTTATTTTTAGAGGGAACAGGCTACTTTAACAGCCCGAAAATGCCTCTGATTGTGGCAGCTCGCCAGACACTCTTGGGGCTATAAATTAGCCGCCAAAGCCCGCCATGGACAGCCAAATCCAAGTAGCAAGACATCGGGTTCATCCTGGTTGGCTGGTTTAGCGAGGCCAAAAGCAGTCCCGCGCTCAGATCTACCGCTTCCTTCACCTCGAAAGGTACTAGACCGAACCTGGGCGCTCCCGCGTAGGTGGCTTTGAGTATCTTCGTGCTCAGTACCGAATAGGTCTTAGCTGGAGGCGAGACAATGTAAGCCACATTGCGATCGGCGAACACCTGCTGGTAAGCCAGCCAACGTTGAACTCTCTTGGCTAAGGCGTATGAGGGTCCTTGCAGTGATGAAGTGCTGTCGATGATTGCCAGCTCTAAACCAGTGCTGGTCTTGAATAGTTCAGGCTGATGCTTGGTAACCCCGAACAGCAAATCTCTTAGCTTTGTGGTGAAAGATCTAGCTTTGAATCGTGAGTTGATGTCAGTAACAAAGTCACTTCCGACTGCATAGGAATCTGTTGGAGTTGCCAACCAGGTGAGTGTGACTCTGCTCTTTGGCAAAGATTCGGTTAGCACGCGACCAATCGCATGTTGCACCGCCTGCACCTCTATATGCTTCACACCTGGGGCATAGGCGAAGCCACCGAGAACCAATCCCCTGTTCTCCGACCTAGCCAGCATAGACAACCAGCCAGCTATTGCCTCAAAGTCTGTAACTAGATCTAAACCAGCAACCTGAGCCAACTCGGCATCAGTTAGTTCTTGAATGTCTCTACTCTCAACTCTGCTCTTTAGTACTGGAACATAAAGCGTGCCAGCTCCTGCTCGGGCTCTTGCAATCAACTCTGTCCAAAGCTCAACTCTGTTTCTTGCAACGATCGCAACAGATCCACCCCAGTCCAACCAGGTTCTCGCCGGCGAGTATTCAGCTCCGCCAGCAAGTGCGATGAGTAAGTTTTCATTGACTCTAGAAATGTCCAGGTTGCTAACCAGATCCGCAACTTTAGGTTCAGCTAAATGATTCTTTACCGCGCTGGCAGCATTGAACTGTGGTTGAACAATATTTCCAGTTCCCTTAATTACAACCATGGCAACTAAATCTTTCTTAGTTCGCCAAGCTTCTTGAATCACAGAAAGAAGGTTCCTGCCATCATCGGTTTGAACCGATTTCTCAAAAACTTCTAAACCTCGGGTTGCCACCGCTAAAGCTGAATTCGAGTTAGCGTGCTCGGCCTTGGCAGCCTCTCTAAAGAATCTCAGATAGTCACTGCGCCAGTTCTGAACTTCAGCAATCTCTTCACTCAGTTCTGGAACTGCAGCCTGCAACACTGATCTACCCAGTTCAGTTGAACCGATTGTGTTGCCCTTGCTGTCAACGAATCTCATTTGCTTTGCTTACGCTGAAAGAGCCAAGTGTGCCAAAGGACGATTATTGGAACGAGTCCCTGAACTCCGACACCAATGCGTTCCCCCAAGCCCATGATGTTAGTTGTTTTATCTGTCCAAAGGCTGAGGAACCAAACACTTACGCAGACCAAGAAAACCGTGAACCAGATGGCTGGCCTTACCCTAAGTAGCGGCGGGGCTTCAGGGTCTCGGCGAATAGCAAACAGAGGCCAGATAGAAAACAGTGCAAAGCTAATAATTGCAAAGATTCTGTGTGGGATAGAGTGGCCATCCTGGGACGGAGTAGCAAACACAGTAAGACCGATGGTGGCAAGTCCCGCAATGAAAACCACCACCCTGGCTTTCATCGGCAATGCTCTAGCAAATATCGCTACGAGAAAGTCGCAGAGTGCGCCAAAGAGGAAGACCAGTGAAACACCTAGTTGGACTGGTGAGTCATCAGCGGCAAGATCACTTATGGTATGGACTACACCGTCAAAACCCGGCCAAGCCAGCGCGCCGATCGTGTAGCCGAGAAACGTAACTATAGGACCCAGAGTGGTAGCCGCTAGAGCAATCGGATGGATCTTGCCGTAACTTTTCATGGCTAAACCTTAGGTTTACTAAACGGTGCTCGAAGCGTTGGTTTGATTAGATGTCTGTTTACATAGAAGTAAACACCGGCAAGAACAATGTGAACAACTCCGAGTATGTTGCGGAAGTATTCATCCGGGTAAACCGATACCAGGAATAACCCAAGCATGAGAATTGATGGGGTTATGCCCCAGCGCAAAGTAAGCAGAATCGCAACACCCAAGAGAGTCTGCGCTGTAGTTAACCAAAGCTCTTCAGCCCCTCTGGAGTCAACCGGGAGAGCTGCGTTCTCACCACCACCTATGACATAGGCAATAGGCATAGAACCAGCTAATAGAGTCCACTGGTTCAACTTACTTGAGATCAAAATCGCTAGCGCTGCTGCTTCTTTACCTCGAGCTGCAAATAGGAACGCAAGTGTGAACTCAGGAGCCTCGGAGGCAACCGGTGCTAACCACTGCACCAAGATGTATTCATCGATGTTCAGTGACTTACCTGCTTCAATCAGGCTGTCACCGAAAGGATGAGCTGAAAGAAAAATAACTGTTGCAGAGACAACCAACATAGAAAGAATAAAGATTCTTCTACCCCACTTTGGTAATGCACCTACGTAGGCGGCTGTTCCTTCTAGTTCTGGTTCCTCACGTGATGACCCAGAGATGCGCCACAGATAAACACAGTAAACAACGACCAGGGCAACACCAACCAAAAGATGCATTGAGCCAACCGCCGGAACCACCAGCATCACCAGTGAGCCGAGAATCAAAAAGCCAACATCGGCTCTGGTGTCAGACTCAAGTTGAATACCGAATTCTTTCTTGTTTCCGGCCTTTCTTGCTCGCACCGCTTTTACTGAGAAATAAGCAATAAGGGCAACAATTGGCCAACCGAAGCCCTGAACGATGCGGTTTGCTCCGGTTAAATTGGCTGTCGCGTATTCGACCATGGCTGGATCAGAACCTGCAGCAAAAGAGAAGTAAATCGAAACCACATACTCCGGCAAGATTGCAACCAAAGCCAAAATGCCCACCGCAAGGCCACCACTCAGGTCTAGTTCGGCAGCTTCACCGATCCAACCCAAAATGAAGGCTGCAGCAACAATAGCTAATCCAAAGCCAACCAAGCCCAACACCGGATTGGCATGCTCATCAGCGTTCGCCAGCAACATCAGTGCTGGCACACAGCCAGCAATGGCCACTAGAAACGGTAGAACTAATTTCAACCAATAGGAAACGCCACTATTGAAACTAACTTCGTGTTTTGACAAGTAAGGATACTTTCTTTATAGGTTTGGGTCTGGAATCATGACGTACTTGGTCTCAAGGTATTCGTGAATACCCTCAAGACCGCCCTCACGACCGAGACCGGACTGCTTGACTCCACCGAACGGTGCAGCAGCATTAGAAACCAGACCGGTGTTTAGTCCGGTCATGCCGGTGTCTAGTTTCTCAACTAAGCGAAGTCCACGTTTTAGATCCTGGGTATAAGCGTAGGAAACCAAACCATACTCAGTGTCATTAGCTAGCGCGATAGCCTCAGCTTCGGTTTTGAATCGAACTATCGGAGCTACCGGACCAAAGATTTCCTCTTGAAGAATGGTTGAGCCAGGTTTGACATCGACCAGAACAGTTGGCTCAAAGAAGTAACCGTCACGGTCAACCGACTTACCTCCGGTAAGAATTGCGCCACCCTCAGAAACAGTTGCGTCGACCAGTCGCTGTAGGTTCTCGCGAGCTTTGTCGTTGATCACTGGACCAATCTTGGTTTCTGGATCAACGCCACGACCTAACGGCATGGCACTCATCTGCTCAGCCATCTTGTTAGCAAATTCATCAGCAATTGATTCGTGAACAATAAACCTATTGGCTGCGGTGCAAGCCTGACCGATGTTGCGAAGCTTGGCTAGCATAGCTCCGGTGACAGCGGCATCTAGGTCAGCATCTTCGAATACTAGGAATGGTGCGTTGCCACCTAACTCCATCGATGTTCTAAGTACCTGCTTGGCTGACTGCTCGAGCAATCTAACCCCAACCGAAGTGGAACCGGTAAAAGTTATTTTGCGAAGTCTCGGGTCAGCAATAATCGGAGCACTTGTTGCAGCTGAAGTGTTGGTGGTGATCACGTTGACAACACCAGCTGGCAGACCGGCTTCTTCCAAAGTTGCGGCCAATAGCAGTGTGGTTAGCGGAGTAAGTTCCGCAGGCTTTATCACCATGGTGCAGCCAGCAGCCAGTGCTGGGCCAATCTTTCTAGTGGCCATGGCCAACGGGAAGTTCCAGGGAGTGATCGCGAAGGCTGGGCCGACCGGACGCTGCGCCACCAGCATGCGACCGGTGCCTTCCGGTGAAGAACCGAACCGACCGGTAATACGAACAGCCTCCTCAGAGAACCAGCGCAGGAACTCGTTACCGTAGGTGACCTCACCTCTGGCCTCAGCAAGCGGCTTACCCATCTCCAGGGAAATCAGCATGGCGAATTCTTCAGACCTAGCTTTGACCAGTTCAAAAGTTCTGCGCAGGATCTCGGCACGCTCACGCGGAGCGGTGGCGGCCCAGGCATCCTGAGCATCACTGGCTGCAGAAAGCGCTGCCAGTGCATCCTTGTGATTTGCGTTGGCAATCTGAGCCAGCGGTTTTCCGGTAGCTGGATCTTCAACTGTGATCGAGCCTGTTCCGTTGCCAGTTACCCACTTGCCAGCGATGTAGAGCTGGGTTGGAACTTTAGCCAGTAATTCTTTCTCGGTTAGCGACATTGCTACCTCTCCTAGTTAACAATCTTCGGGGTTGTCTCAGCGGATAATTTATTTCCGCAGCGATAAATTCCGGTAGCCATGTTATCGATGGCTTCTTTAGCTGTTGCATTGACATCACCAATAGTTGCGATGCTGAAAACTAAATCGGTGCCATCTTTAGCCATGATGATTCCGGCTAGAGAATACTCGTGCCGGGTCCAACCGGTCTTAGCCAGAATATGTCCGGCTGCATCGACGTTTAGGTCCTTGAACCGATTAGCCAAAGAGCCTGACTCACCGGCTATTGGCAGAGACTGCTTGATGATTCCGAAGTTGCCTTCGTTATTCAAAATCTTCTTGAGCAGTGAGTTGATGAAGGTTGCTGAAACCAAGTTGGTCTCATCCTCACCCGAACCATCTTTGAGCAACAATCCAGTGGTATCCAGTCCGGCTCTTGTCAAAGCAGCCTTGATTGCTGCATCAACTGAAGCGTAAGAACCGTCATAACCTAATTGCTTTGAAACCAGACGGGCTAAATATTCAGCTTCAGTGTTGTCGCTGACCTGGAGCATGTGTGTGATCCACTTGCTAATCGGCTGGGACTTCACCGTCGCATTCGGTATCTGCTGCAGGTTAGTACCAGGTTGAACCTGAGTCACCGTTGCGTTTACCGCAAGGTCACCAATGGCTTTCTTCAGTGCCTGACCAGCTCGACCGATCGGGTCATTGCTCCTTGGGGAAGTTTCTAGGGTCGGGTTATCTCGGTCACCATCAACCTGCAAAGCAGTGACGTGGGACTGGTAACCCAGAGTGCGCTCGGAATCCGGAACCGTGGAGAGCCAGGTTGGTCCGCTGAAGTAACTGGAATCCAAGACGATGGTATTGATCGGTGTTCCTCTGGCCCACTCACGGATTGCTACGGCTAGGTCAGAGATTTTAGGTGCACCTTTATATACACTCTCTTTTCCGATGCCAACCCGAGAGAGAGTTGGATCGCCAGCACCAACTAAAACGATTGTTCCTGGCTTATCGACATCAAAGAAAACCTTGGTTTCAACCCTGAAGTTAGGTCCGAGAACTTGGACTGCCGCAGCTGCGGTCAGCAGTTTCATCACCGAAGCAGTCTGAGCAGGGGTATCTCCCAGCAAATCAAAGAGAACTTCATTGGTCGCTGGGTTGATGACCTGAGCGTGCAGTCCGAGCAGACGCTTATCGGCAGCCAACTCAGCAATGGAACAGTCTCTACCCTCAGCGGTCGGGGAAACAGTCGGTGAATCTGTAGGTGAATTGGTTGGGCTATTAGTAGCATTCGAGTTTGGGCTGGCCAAAGACAGTCCACCGATAATAAGGACTAAAAGGACAAGACCGCTGGCTGCACCGATAGCTATCTGGCGCAGGTAGTTCAGAGGTGAGTTGGACTGGGTCATTTTTCGCTTTCGGTGGCTATCCCCTCAATTTTAGACCTTTAGCGCCCTAATAAACTTGACCCATGACCAAGTTCTCAGTTTCCGTGCTAGTCCTATTGAGCCTAGCCTTCGCAGGTCCAGCCTCAGCTCACGACGAAATTGAGTCCAGCCAACCGCTTCCGGGTGCAACCATAGAGGCTGGGGTCATTCCGGTTCGTTTGACTTTCGGTGAAGCGCCGATGGATCTTCCTTTTGGTCAGGGCAACCTGATTGCAGTGGCAAGGGTAAGTGACGGCGAGCAATTGGGGCCAGCCTGCGCCAGGGTCGAAGGAAACATGCTTACCACCAACCTGCAACTCTCCGCTGACGGTGAATACAAGGTGCTCTGGCGAGTAGTTTCAAACGACGGCCACGTGGTTACTGGTGATTTCAACATCAAGATTGAAAACCACTCCTACTACTCCACCGATAACCCTGGTAACCAGTGTTTCGATGAAAACGGCAATGAGCTGGCGATGGACACCCAGGAACCGCTCTCCAAAAAAGTCGAACCTTGGCAGCGACTGCTCTTTGATGTTCTTTGGGCGCTAGCCTTCGTAATTCCAGCGACACTTGCCGGCGCGATTTTAGTTAAGCGCCGTCAGCGCATCTAGCCGTTAGGTCTAACTAACTTATCGACATCACCGAGGATTGAGTTGAATTCGTCCTCAGTCATCAGACCCAAACGCAGAACGACTTCTTTGACAGTGCTGTTCTCAGCTTGAGCCGTTTGAGCAACTAATGTTGCATTCTCATACCCCAACATTGGAGAAAGCGCAGTGACAGTACCAATTGATCGCTCAACGTCCTCACGAAGTTTCGCAACGTTGGCAGTGATGCCATCGATGCAGCGATCAGCCAGGGTGTAACAACCTTGACGCAGGTAGGTGATGCTCATCATTAGAGCTCTGGCAATAATTGGTTCAAAAGCATTGAGCTGAAGCTGACCCGCCTCACAGGCCATAGTCACCGTCATGTCATTGCCGATAACTGTGAAAGCGATCTGGTTGACCACCTCTGGAATAACTGGGTTTACCTTACCTGGCATAATCGATGACCCAGCCTGACGAGCTGGAAGACTGATCTCACCGAAACCTGCACGCGGACCTGATGAGAGTAGTCGCAAGTCGTTGGCTTCTTTGCTCAACTTAACTGCAACCCGTTTTAATACTCCGGAGACTAAAACAAATACTCCGGTGTCCTGGGTTGCCTCAACCATGTCGGTTGCAACTACGAACTGCCAGCCGGCTAATTCACTCAAGTGGCGACAGGCTGCTTCGGAATACCCGGCCGGGGCGTTCAGTCCAGTTCCGATAGCAGTACCACCGAGGTTGATCTCGGATAGTAGTGGAATCACTTCGGCTAGACGCTGCTCGTCTTCCTGAGTCATTCTGGCGAAGGTTGCAAACTCTTGACCCAACGTCATCGGAACTGCATCTTGCAGCTGAGTTCTACCCATCTTGATGACGTCTTTGAATTCTGTGGCTTTGTTTGTGTAGGCGGCACGAAGATATTCCATCGCCTTGATCAGTTCTCTGATTTCTAGAATCAAAGCAACTTTGAGCGCGGTTGGGTAAACGTCGTTGGTTGACTGTGACATGTTGACGTCATTGAGCGGATGAATCTTCTCATAGTCGCCCTTTTCGTAACCAGCCAGTTCAAGAGCACGGTTAGCGATAACCTCGTTGGCATTCATATTGGTGCTGGTTCCAGCTCCACCCTGAATGGCATCAACAATGAATTCTTTGTCAAACTTGCCAGCTGCTACCTCGTGGCAAGCTGCGATGATGGCGTTGGCAACGCTCTCGTCGAGTTCCCCGACTTCTAGGTTGGCTTTGGCGGCTGCTTCCTTAACTATTGCCAGTGCTCGAATTAGCGAGCGGTAGTGACCGATGGAGACGCCGGAGATTGGGAAGTTTTCGGCTGCTCTTGCTGAGTGCACCCCCCAGTAAGCGCTGGCAGGGATCTCGTAATTACCGAGCAGGTCGTGTTCTAGCCTCATTGCTGACATGCTCTTAGTCTAAATCAGCCCTCCCCCTTAAGACCAAAAGCCCAGGCAAAATGCCTGGGCTTTCAGCTTGAAACTGGTTTAGGACAGGACGTCCTCGGACAGTTTGCCTTCGTCGTGCTTGTTGATCAGACCCCAGATGAATCCGATTACCAGAGCCACGAATGGCAGCAGAACCAAGAACCAGCCAAGGCTACTCAAAGCCCAAGCGTTTCCTGCTTCCTCCGGTGTTGGAGCTAGACCGGATAGCAAGTTGAAGCGTGACATCAACAGATACTCACCAACAACTAGCATCAGCACCGAAAGGACCGGTGCAATTATGGCCTTGAACCAGTGAGTGCCAGGGTTCTTCATGAAGTATCGAATCACCGCAATGCTAACCAGAATTTCAACGAGCATGATAGCTACCGCAGTGATAGCGCTCATCCAGAAGAACAGGTTGGCAATTGGATCAAGCTCAAACACGGTGAACACAACAATCACAATTACAGCAAGTGCTGAGGTGACGATAACACCACCGGTTGGTGCACCAGTCGCGTTAGTGGTACCAAAAGACTTTGGCAAGACACCGGCACGACCAAGGGCATAGATGTAACGTGAGTTGGCGTTCTGGAAAGCAAGCAGACCAGCGAACAAGCTAGAAACAACTAGCCATTCCATGACTATGACTAACCAGTGACCGACGTTGGTTTCTACCAAGCTAAATAGCACAGCAGCTGGGTTCAATCCGCCTTCGCTGATGCCGGCAACTTCGCCAACAACATTTGCTGCCCCCAAACCGGTGACCATAGCGAATGAAACAACTGTGAATAGCACAGTGATCAATCCGATTGCCCAGTAGGTAGCTCTAGGAACTGCACGCTTAGGGTCTTTCGACTCTTCACCGTAAATAGCAGTTGCCTCGAAGCCGATGAACGAAGCTAGAGCAAAGGCGATAGCAATACCTGCTCCACCTTCAAAGCCACCAGCAAAGATATTCATCGGTGAGAACGAAGCCGCGAAGTCCATGCTTCCGGAGTGATTAGCCAGGATTGCGATACCGGCGATGAAAAGTGATAGCACTTCCAGTGCCATGAGTGTTCCAAGAACCTTTGCACCAACATCAACGCTGAGCAGTGAAAGTCCGGTAACCAGAATCCAGGCAACTAGAGCCCAAACATACCAAGGCATGTCGATGCCGATGTCGGCATTGATTTGGTAAGCCAGCAGGCCACCAAAGAATCCGTAGATAGCCAGCTGGATGGTTACATAACCAACTACCGAAGCGAACGCGGAGCCAATACCCCAGTTCTTTCCGAGTCCCCTACCTACGTAGGCGAAGAAGGCACCCGCGTTGGTAACCTTGCTGGTCATGGTGGTGAAACCCACGCTGAACAAAATAAGTGTGATACCTACCAGCAGGTAGGCTCCCGGAGCGGCCGCACCGTTACCAGCCAGGATGGCGATCGGAACTGCTCCGGTCATACCTACTAGCGGAGCTGATGCTGCAACTACGAAAAATACAATTCCGAGAACACCAAGGCGGTTTTTCCGCAGTGAGTTGTCGGTAGTTTCCTTAGACATTTTTCTCCTCGTCGAGTCAAGGAATCGTTCGGGTATGAACGACCTCGATTAAGCCTTGCCTAGGCAACCCTGTATTTGGCTGTGATTTAGCG
>JAURJV010000044.1 GCA_030832065.1 Rhodoluna sp.
AGCTATAGCGCTCGGGAGCTCACCAACAAAGACTCGAGCTATCGGGTAGGCAAGAACTATCAACCCGGCACTGGCCAGAACACTGATCATGGCGATTGTTCGCAAGCCATCAGCCAGATCGGTTTTCAGCTCATCAAACTTCTTCTCCATGGCATGGGTGGACATCCGGGTGAAGTAGGCAGTGGCTATGGAAACAGTGGCCACTGAGTGGGGGAGCATGAAGATCAGCCAAGCGATACTCATGGCTGCCACGGAGGCGATAGCAATATTGTCATCGGTGATGAGGGCTCGACCCCCAATTGCCCTAGAGGCCACTGAAGTTTGGACTATGCCTCCCAGTTGAGTTACCAGCAGCATGCCAAGGGTCCAGGACGCTGTTCGCATAGCCGGTGCTAAGCCGACACCGCGCCAGCCGAAGTTTAGGTTAAAGGTCAAACCCATTCTTCGCCAGAACACGAACAAGATAAGAGCCTGAGCAGCTACACCCAGAGTCGCACTGCCAGCCAGAAGCGTAATCTGCGATTGCTCCCACTGTTCGACAGTTCTATTACCGGTTGGATCGAAACCAAACTGCCAGATGAAAGCAAGCATTCCGATGATGGCAACAATGTTGTTTAACACCGGTGCCCACATATAAGGACCGAACTTACTTCTGGCGTTCAGCACCTCACCGAGCAGAGTATATAAACCGTAGAAGAATAATTGGGGGAGACACCAATAGGCGAAAGCGGTAGCCAGCGCTAACTGGTTAGTGGACCAGCCATTGGTGTATAAAGTCACTAGCAGCGGGGCTGCCAGGGTAGTGAGCACGGTAACTCCACCGAAGATAATGATAGCCAGGGTGAGCAGTCGATCGATGTATGCCTTGCCACCGTCCAGGTGAGATCTGGCTTTGACTATTTGGGGAACTAAAACGGCATTTAGAACACCACCGACGATGATCGCATAAACATTGTTTGGCAATTGATTGGCGACACCGAAAGCGTCAGCCGCGTTTGTGGTAACACCGATAGTTGCCGCTAAGAGAATTGCTCGGATGATTCCTAGAGCCCTGGAAAAAACCGTTCCGCTAGCCATGATTAGCGAAGACTTCAAGACACTCATGCTTGCATCTTTCTTCTTCTAATCATTCTGAAAGCACCAAGACCGATCAGCATCGCTAGGACGGCACCGAAGCTGAGCAAGATGACCAGTTCGATATCTGGGTTGGCAGTTATCTTCAACTCTATGGTCTTACCGATGCGAATGTCAGTGAATGTGGTTACCCACACCTTCACCGTGTAATCTCCGTTAGCTAAAACACCGATTGGCAGCAGAGCATCTTTACGAGACTTGGCTGGCACGGTGACTGAAACATAATCCTGAACATTTACCGCAGGGTTATTTGACTTGGCGTGAACCCGAACCCGAACCGGACGGTCGTAGTTGTTTTGAACTGAAACCGGAACTTTAGACTCTCGGGAAACCATGTTTATGTCTGAGCCAGCGACAATGAAGACTTGAGCCGGCGGTAACGCCGCATTAGCCGGTGCAGCCAAAACTAAAACAGCTAGCAGGACCGCAGTAATTTTTTTGATCACTGCCTGGCCACCCACTCTTGAACCACTAGGGCGAGACGTCGTTCATTTTCGTGAGTCAACTCCTCAGCTAAGAGGTCGATAGGAATCCAGCGGATGTCTACTGCTTCTCGGTCTGGGTCATTTTCTATGGTGAGTTCACCGCCGGTCTGTTTCATCAGGAAGTGGTGGACAGTTTTGCTGATTACTGCGGTTGGGGTTGAAAACTCATAGTGGATTGAACCTAGGGTTTCTAAAATCTCTGCAGTCAGGCCAGTTTCTTCTTCGACCTCGCGCAAAGCAGCTTGGGCGATGGTCTCTGTCCCCTCCGGGTGGCCTTTAGGAACACACCAGTCAATTCGACCACCGCGGTTGCGGCGACCAATGACAGCAACGCGAAGAGCACCGTCAGCGGATAGAACGAATCCCCCCGCTGAAGTCTCTTCAACACGTGGCTTAGGCCGAGAGTTCATTGCTTAAGCCTAATGCGGAGCATTTCAAAGGCATACTTAAATTCATGCGAACCGTGGCCGAGGCCTTAGCCAACCTGAATCGGACTAGTGACAGTCCTATATTCAGTAAACTCGGTGACCTTTTTGCAGCCGCCGGCTACGAACTGGCTCTGGTTGGTGGACCAGTCCGAGACGCTTTCCTAGGGCGAACCACCGCTGACCTTGATTTCACCACCTCAGCACTACCAGACGAGATCCTCACTGTATTAAAGGGGAACGTCGATGCCCACTGGGACATTGGTAAAGAGTTTGGAACTATTGGTGCCCGAATCGGGGACACCCACGTTGAAATAACCACCTACCGTGCTGAGAGCTACGACCCAGAATCAAGAAAACCTGTGGTGGCTTTCGGTAAAGACCTGAACGATGACCTGTTCAGGAGAGATTTCACTATCAACGCTATGGCTCTTCGCTTACCCGATCGGGTTTTTGTTGATCCGTTCAACGGATTGCAGGACCTATTGGATGGAACTATTCGAACACCAGGGAAACCGGAAGATAGTTTCACGGATGACCCGTTGAGGATAATGCGGGCGGCAAGATTTGCTTCGCAACTTGAGTTCCACATCGAGGAAAACACTTTCACTGCGATGAAGTCGATGGCGGATCGAATCGAGATTGTTTCTGCTGAACGCATCCAGGTTGAGTTGTCAAAGCTGCTTCTGGGTGCTGATCCAGTTGAGGGTATCGAAGCGCTGGTCGATTGCGGTGTTGCCCAGATTATCTTCCCCGAGATTCCCAAACTAAAACTGGAAGTCGATGAACATCACCACCATAAAGATGTCTATGTTCACACCCTTAGAGTTCTAAGCCAGGCAATCTCCTACGAACAGCAATACAACCTGGATAGAGATCTGGTGCTACGACTAGCTGCACTGATGCATGACATCGGTAAACCCGACACCAGAAAGCTAGAAGCCGGTGGAGCGGTGACGTTCTATCACCACGATGTTGTTGGTTCAAAGCTTGCCACTAAGCGTCTGCGTGAACTGCGCTACGACAACGACACCATCAAGGCGGTTTCAAGGTTGATTGAATTGCACTTACGATTCTTCGGCTATAGCGATCAAGCTTGGTCTGATTCAGCCATTAGAAGATATGTCAGAGATGCCGACAACCTGTTGAGTCGCTTGCATGCTCTAACCAGAGCAGATGTCACCACCAGGAATCAGCGCAAAGCCGATCGTTTGGCGCACGCCTATGACGATTTAGAGATACGAATAGAAGAGTTGGCTAAACAGGAAGAGCTGGCAGCGATAAGACCTGACCTTTCTGGTGAGCAGATCATGGAGATACTTGGCATACCGGCTGGGCCTGAAGTCGGTCAGGCTTATAAGTTCCTGATGGAGCTCAGACTCGATGAAGGACCCTTAGGTGAAGAGGAAGCTAAAAACCGCTTGCTTGCTTGGTGGTCTTCAAGGTAGAGTGGTGAGGCTGCCTTGACAAAAGGACCCTGTTCCTAGCAATTGAGGCAGCCAATGCATTTACCCTCCTGTCACGGAAACGCCGTGACCGTATTAGTCCAGAGGAGGTGGGTTAGTCATGCATAAATATGAGGTCATGGTCATCCTTGACTCAGAAGTCGACGAAAAGACCGTTGGCACCCAACTAGACAAATTCCTTAACGTAATCCGCAACGGTGGAGGCACCGTGGACAGCGTTGACATTTGGGGTCGTCGTCGTTTCGCCTATGAAATCAACAAGAAAACTGAAGGCATCTACACAGTTCTTTACTTAACCTGTGAGCCTGCCGAAGTTCTTGAGTTGGACCGTCAGCTAAAGCTATCTGAAGCTGTTGTTCGCACCAAGGTGCTTCGCGCTGAAGATGCTGTATTCAAGATCAACTCTGTTGTTGTTCCTGAGTTCACTCCAAACGAAGACAAGCCAGTTAGAGCTAAGCGCTCAGCTGCGAAGTCAGCGGAGTAATTACTCATGGCTGGTGAAGTAGCTATTACAGTTGTTGGCAACATCGTTGCTGACCCAGAACTTCGTAACACCAATAGCGGTATCCCTTTTGTTAACTTGAGAGTTGCGGCAACGCCTCGCACATTTAACAGAAACACCTCTACTTGGGAAGATGGCGAGACTGTGTGGATTTCCTGCACAGCTTGGCGTGATCTAGCCGACAACGTCGCAAGATCATTGACTAAGGGAACTCGCGTCATCGTCACCGGAAGACTGAAGCCAGCACAGGCTTACCAGGCAAACACCGGAGAAGCTCGCGCTTCAATCGAATTGGACATCGAAGAGATCGGTCCGTCACTTCGCTACGCAACTGCTGTTATTACACGCAAGAGCCGCGATGGTCAGGGAGCAATCGATTCAAACCCATGGAACAATGCACCAGCAACTGGTTCAACACCAGCTGCAACCGGTGACAATTGGGCAACCCCAGGTGCTGAAGGTGGCTTTGCTACCGGCGACAGCACCCCGTTCTAAGAATTCATAGGAGAAATAAGAAATGGCAGCAAAAGTAAACAGTGACCGCGTCAAAAAGGGCGGTCGCAATGCTAAGAACATGAAGAACCTTCCACCAGCTAAACCAATCAAGGTTGGCGTTATCGACTACAAGGACATTGCGACTCTTCGCAGATTTGTAACCGATCGTGGCAAGATTCGTTCACGTCGTATCACCGGTGTTTCAGTTCAGGAGCAGCGTCTGATTTCGAAGGCAGTTAAGAACGCACGCGAAGTAGCTTTGCTACCTTACGCCGGTGCAGGACGCTAGGAGAGAAACAATGTCTAAAGTTATTTTGACCAACGAGGTTTCAGGTCTAGGTTCAGCTGGTGATGTCGTTGAGGTTAAGAATGGTTACGCGCGTAACTATCTTCTGCCTCGCGGATTCGCAGTGCTATGGACCAAAGGTGGAGAGAAGCAGGTAGTCCAGATCAAGGCTGCTCGCGAAGCTCGCGCCCTGGCAACCATCGAAGAGGCACAGGCCATGAAGGCTCGTCTCCAGGAGAACCCAATCAAGCTAGCCGTAAAGGCTGGAGTTGGTGGCCGTTTGTTCGGTGCCGTTAAGACCGCCGATGTTGCAGCAGCAGTTGCAGCAGCTGGTCTTGGTGAGATCGACAAGCGCAAGGTTGCATTCTTTGCACCTATCCGTTCAACTGGAAACTTTGAGGCAACTGTAAAGCTGCACTCAGATCTAGTAGCAACCCTGAAACTTCAGGTTGTAGCTAAGAAGTAAACCCAAAAGCACTAGATGGCAGGCTTCGTGCCTGCCATCTTGTTTTAAGGGGTTTCTGTGGATAACTTGTGGAGAACTAGCCTGTTTTACATGAAAAAACCTGCAAATATCGAACCTTAATGGACAGGTTTAGAGTTTTATAAAGAATATTTATAGGCAGCAAAAACCCTTACCAGCACTGATCTCTGGCTCGTTATCCACATTTTCTACACAGGTTTATGCACAACTTCTCCACACTTTTGGGTCCATATGGGCTCAGTTATCCACATTTTTAATAACAACCGTGTTTGGATATCCGCTGTCTGTGGTGAATGCTACAACTAATTACCTATAGTCTTTAGCATCAAAAGAAAGTTCGAAATGTCAATTGCACCAACCGGTAAGGTCTTCCGAGAGGATCGACTACTCCCTCACGACCTGGTAGCTGAGCAAAGCACCTTGGGTGGCATGCTGCTTTCGGCGGATGTGGTGCACGCAATCTTGGCCGAGAGCAAGTTGATGGAACGCGACTTCTATGCGCCTAAGCACGAAATCATTTTCTCGGCAATAAAGACTTTGGCTAACCACGGTGAACCTACAGACGTAATCACATTGAGTGATGAGCTGTTCAAAATTGGAAAGTTGGCAACTGTTGGTGGTGCGGAATATCTGCACGAGTTAACTGCAGTTGTTCCAACCGCAGCTAGCGCTAACTATTACGCGCAAATCGTTCGTGAGAAAGCAATCCTTCGCAGATTGATCGAAGCCGGAACCAGAATTGCTCAACGCGGTTATGACGGTGAAGGTGAAATTGAGGATCAGGTTAATACTGCTCAGCAAGAAATCTACAACGTAGCCGATGATTCAACTGGTGCAGATTACGCATTGCTCAGCACAGCGATGGCTAACGCAGCAAATGAAATTGAACTTATTCAAAAAAACAAAGGTATCTCCGGAATTCAAACTGGATTTACCAAACTTGATGAAGCAACCAACGGTCTCCAACCAGGTCAGCTCGTAATCATTGCAGCTCGTCCAGGTTTAGGTAAGTCAACACTCGCCTTAGACATTGCAAGAGAAGCCTCGATCAAAAACAAAATGGCAACAGCAGTCTTCTCGCTTGAAATGAGTCAAACCGAAATCGCGATGCGTTTGCTTTCTGCCGAGACAGGAATTTATTTAGCAAGCATGCGTTCTGGTGGAATCACCGACAATGACTGGGCAATTATGGCCGAGCGAAGAAGCGCTATTTCAGGTGCACCACTCTTGATTGATGATAGCCCTAACCTAAACATCGTTGAGATTAGAGCTAAGTGCCGTCGCATGATCAAGGAATACGATTTGAAGCTTGTCATCATCGACTACATCCAGTTGATGACTTCGGGTAAGAAAGTAGAAAACCGTCAGCAAGAAGTCTCTGAGTTCTCCCGCTCACTGAAGTTGCTAGCAAAGGAATTGAAAGTTCCGGTTGTCGCTCTGTCTCAGTTGAACAGAAAGTCGGAAGATGGCCCAAATAAGAAGCCAGAACTTTCACAGTTGCGTGAATCTGGTTCCTTGGAGCAGGATGCCGACATAGTGATTTTGATTCACCGCGAATACAACCAACAGGAAAATACCCGTGTTGGTGAAGCCGAGCTCATTCTTGCCAAGCAACGTAACGGACCAACAGGATCCTCAAACGTAATATTCCAGGGTCAATTCTCAAGATTCGTAAACCCTAAGGAGTAAGTCTTGGTTCAAGCAAATCTATTGCGCTCGATTGTTTACGCAATCGCAGCGGGATTTCTAATCTTTAGCCAAGACCACAGCCTAAGCATCGGTGCAACCGCGATTGAATTTGTCGGAGCTGCCATTGTTATTGCTGGCGGAGCGTTGATGCTGATTCCTGCAGTTAAAGTTCCAGTAAGAATATTGGCTACACCTGTTGTCACCTCATTCGCCGTCACCTACTTTTTTATGCTCACCGGGGAAGTCGATTCTCAGGAGATGACAGCTAACGGAATGTTTGCGTTTCGAATGGCCGTCGCGCTGTTTATTGTCGCTCCAGCCATCAATGAACTTTGGCTTGGCTCGAACTCCGACGGAGTCGATAGGGCAGAGCTGCTTATCTCAGCCGGCATCGGTTTCATAGCCGGGTTGATTTACCTATTTATTCCACTGGATCCGGTAAATGCGGTTGGCATACTCAGCGCCTACTTCGCTATTTCAGCGGTTCAAAGGGCGATCTGGATTGCTAGCACAAGCCGGAAGGGCAGCTAATGAAAACCAAAGCAACCTCGATAGCCTCGATACTCATAGCCGGGATAATTTGTGTTGCCTTCGTGACCGCAATCACTTGGAACAGTTTCGATAACCCAACCATTTCGCTTATTGCTGCGGGGATTACCTTCGGGGTGGTAGTTGGGTCACTACTGTTGTTGCGACTAATTCAAAAGGAAGATGATCAGGTAAAGCCAGGCAGTCCTAGGCTGAAGTAATTATTGAGACCAACTTTGAAGCTAGCCCGGTGTATGTGGTTGGTTTCAGTGAAATCAATGCGGATTTGGCTTCGTCGCTAATGTCTAGCCCAGCAACAAATCCAGCGAGGTCCTCAGAGGAAATGCGCTTACCTCTGGTTAGCTCTTTTAGCAACTGATACGGGTCGCTGATCTGACTTGTTCCCCTGGCAATCTCGGCTCGGATGACAGTTTGGATAGCCTCTGCCAAAACCTCCCAGTTTTCTAGCAGGTCAGATTCAAGGACAACCTGATTTATTTCGATTTCATCTAGGCCGAGAGTTGCGTTATCGATTGCTAGCAACGAGTGGCCGAGACCAACACCGATGTTGCGCTGCGAACTTGAATCAGTCAGATCTCTTTGCAACCGAGAGGTAACCAAAGTCTGGGTAAGCACTTCGAGAATTGCATTGGAGATCTCTAAGTTCGCTTCAGCGTTCTCAAATTTAATTGGGTTTACTTTATGCGGCATAGTCGACGAACCAGTCGCCCCAACTACAGGGATCTGCTTAAAGTAGCCGAGTGAGATGTAGGTCCAGATGTCGGTGCAGAGGTTGTGAAGGATTCGGTTGAAGTGGGCAATGACTGAGTAAAGCTCAGCCTGCCAGTCATGTGATTCAATTTGAGTGGTGAGGGGATTAAAACTCAATCCCAGACCCTCAACAAAAGTTTTTGACTCATTGAACCAGTCAGTATCCGGACTTGCAACAACTTGAGCCGACCAGGTTCCAGTTGCACCAGAGAATTTACCCAGATACTCGGCAGCTTTAACTTTCTCTATCTGTCGAGTTAGTCGATAAACAAAGACGGCTAGCTCTTTACCCATGGTGGTTGGTGTTGCCGGTTGGCCGTGGGTTCTGGACAACATGGAGTTTTCAGAAAACTTATTCGCCAGTTCGGTGAGTTTGGTAACTAGGCTTTCTGCCTTAGGCAACCAAACTTTAGTCACTGCATCACGGATGGTTAGTGCATAGGAAAGATTGTTGATGTCTTCGCTCGTGCAACCAAAGTGAACTAGCTCTAATAGATCGGTTCGCTCCAATTTGGTTAGACGGTCTCGAAGGAAGTATTCAATTGCCTTCACGTCATGCTTAGTTTTAGCTTCGATGGAAGCCAGTTCGGTGATGTCTTCGGCTGCGAAATCATTCACTATGTCTCGCAGTTTGCCCTGCAGCACTGAATCGATTTCAGTGTTGGTATCTAGAACATCGTTGTTGGCTAAGTGGATTAGCCACTCAATCTCAACCACTAGGCGAGCACGATTCAATCCTGCTTCGCTCAGATGCTGGCCTATTTCTTGGACTGCCGCAAAGTAACGGCCATCCAGTGGGCTCAGCGGTTGAAATCCAAGATTACTCACACCTCTATATTGCCCTGCTTTATCCACATTTGCTGGCCATTAGCGAAGCCGGCTTACGCCAATGGCGGAGATTATCTAAATGAACATTTTCAATAATCATTTAGCTATCACTATCGCTCTGCTTCAGAACGCAACACCAAATCCAGCATTATGGCACGGTCCAGCAGCCGACACCTGTCGGTTAGAGATGCAGAAACTCTCCCATCAACTGAAAACCCTAATGATTGAAATGCAGCTGTTGGGGTTGATTCCATGAGTGCCGAGATCTGTAGCTACCCGGCTGCACCAATCGTAGTTGTCGCCACCCACGAGGAACTTCTCAGAAGCGCCAGGGATATGTGGGCAGTCACAGTGAGTTTGCTAACTGAACTTACTCCGGACAAATTTGCTACTGCTCCGTGGGCAGCAGCTCTGTTCACTGTGGAACTTCCTTTCATCCTCGGCAAGCTCTGGCATATTCAACAGGCACTGATAGTTTCTGCTCACTCATACATGCAAACCGAGACAATGCTGACTACATTTATCGAATCAATTGACATCATGAAAATTCTGAAAGAGTTGGGCACCTGGGCAATACCACTGAACGAACTTGGCGTATTGCCTGCCGGGTTAACACAGTTTGTTCCACCGGTTGAAATTATGCAGCCGCGCGAAGTGAAAATAATCCAGCAGAGATTCGATGAAACGAACTGGAATTCGCAACCTCTGGTTAGACATGAGATCTATAAAGATGAAACCACAACCGAGCATTGGTTCTATCTACCAAAGAATCAAAACTGGACTCTAAGCGATGGCACTCTGGCAATTGAAGAACATCATTCGGGGTTAGCAAGGTTTATCAACGAGCAGCAATCAAGTGAGCATAGGTTCGTTTATGAACACGAAGGCGAACTAATTCATCCAGTGCCGGAGAGGAAGAATCTCAGTGGATTGGTAAATATCTATCGTTTAGAGAAGCTTTAGCGCTTTGAACAAGCTTCTTCCAATGAAGGAGAAGATGCTCAATATGATTGCTGCCAATATCGCCCAACCCAATGACACGATGGTCAAACCCGACTGGGTAAAGCCATCAATGTTGAATGTGTCTGGAGCAACAATTTGGCTAATCCAAGCGACCAGCAGCAGCAAAGCTCCATTAATCACGAACGAGATCAAACCAAAAGTCAGTATGTAGAGCGGTATGGCCACGAACTTGATTACTGGGGCGATTACTGCATTTATGACACCGAATATTGCTCCGATGGCTAGCAGGGTGAGTATCAGCTGCCACAGCTCTGTTCCCCCATAAGGATTAAGGTGAACACCGGGCAGGATGGCTGAAACCAGCCAAATACCTAGGCCGTTGAGGATAGTGCTGACCAGAAAACGTTTCATGGTTAGATTCTGCCAGCACTCAAGTAAATTGGTAGTTGTGACTTCCCAAAGCGCTGAAATTCCGATGGTTCAACTTCTGAACCACGAGGGCGAGTTTGCTCCAACGAAGGAGCATCAAGTTTATGAAGACATCATTAGGGGACTGCGTCAGGAAGACTTTTTAAAGTTTTACCGAGACATGGCAAGAATTAGACGCTTCGATAACGAAGCGACTGCACTGCAACGCCAAGGTCAGTTAGGACTCTGGGTTCCAGCTATTGGCCAGGAAGCAGCTCAAATCGGTTCCGGACATGCGGTTGGCCCCAATGACCACATTTTCCCTTCCTACCGTGAGCACGGTGTTGCTATTACTCACGGCGTTGACCTGATCCAGATGATAAAGATGTTCCGCGGAGTCAATCACGGTGGTTGGAATCCACACGAAACCAAGTTCCATTTATATGCAATTGTTTTGGGAACTCATACTCTCCACGCCACTGGTTATGCGATGGGGTTGCGCTTTGATGGCAAGGTTGGCACTGGTATTCCGGACAACGATTTGGCAGTAATCACCTATTTCGGTGATGGTGCTACCGCTGAGGGTGATATCAGCGAAGCTTTCTTGTTTGCCGCCAACCATAAAACACCTCAGGTATTTTTCTGTCAAAACAATCAGTGGGCTATCTCTTCGCCAGTTGAATCGCAACTACCAGTGCCGATCTATCGTCGTGGTGAAGGTTTTGGCATCCCGGGTATTCGTGTTGACGGTAACGATGTTCTGGCTTGCTACGCAGTAACTAAGAAACTTATGGATGACGCCAGAGCTGGTCTAGGTCCAGCACTGATTGAGGCTTTCACCTACCGCATTGGTGCACACACCACATCGGATGATCCATCTAAGTATCGTGACTCTGAAGAAGTTGAATACTGGAAGCGACGGGATCCACTAACTCGCTTTGAAACCTTCTTGCGTAAGCAGGGAATCGGACAAGATTTCTTTGATGAAGTTGAAGAAGCAGGCAATAAGTTAGCAACTGAAGTTCGTGAAGCAACCTTTGCTATGCCTGAGCCTGAGTTAGATGCGATGTTTGATTACGTCTACTCTGATCCTCATCCAGTTATTGAAGAGCAGAAAGCTTGGCTAAAGGGTTACGAAGAGTCACTGGGTGGACACACCTCTTCTGATCAGGGCGATACCCCAAACTACGGGGGCACACGCTGATGAGTAACCTGGTTGAACTATCGATAGCAAAGGCTATCAATGCCGGTCTTCGTAAATCCATGCAGGACAGCGATCGGGTTTTAGTTTTTGGTGAAGATGTTGCTCGCCTCGGTGGTGTATTCCGGGTCACTGAAGGACTGTTAGATGAGTTTGGTGATCAAAGAATATTTAATTCACCTATCGCGGAGTCAGGAATTATTGGAACGGCAATTGGTTTGGCTATGCGCGGGTTCCGACCGGTTGCTGAAATTCAGTTCGATGGTTTCATTTATCCCGCCTTCGATCAGATTGTCAGTCAGCTAGCAAAACTCACTAACCGCAGTGCTGGTCATTTACAGATGCCGGTGGTCATTCGTGTTCCTTACGGTGGTGGTATCGGAGCCGTTGAACATCACTCGGAAAGCCCTGAAGCCTACTTCGCACACACCGCTGGTCTTCGAGTTATCTCTCCTTCAAATCCAAACGACGCTTACTGGATGATTCAGCAGGCGATCAACAGCAACGACCCAGTCTTGTTCTTTGAACCTAAACGACGCTACTGGCAGAAGGGCCAAGTAAATCTTGATGGCGCGGCCATGCCGATGCATCAGGCGGTTACTCTTCGTCAGGGAACTGACCTCACCATGGTTGCCTACGGGCCCATGGTGGTTACCGCTCTAGAGGCTGCTGAAATAGCCCAGAGTGAAGGAATCAGCATCGAAGTCATAGACATCAGATCGCTTTCCCCGATCGATTTTGGTCACATCGTCGAATCGGTTAAGAAAACCAGACGCATAATTGTCACCCACGAAGCAGGAACGTTTGTTTCCATTTCCTCTGAGATCGCAGCCAAAATTTCTGAACTCTGCTTCTACTTCTTGGAAGCCCCAGTTATTCGTGTTGGTGGCTTTGATGTTCCGTATCCTGCAGCCAAACTTGAAGAGCTTTACCT
>JAURJV010000045.1 GCA_030832065.1 Rhodoluna sp.
GCTGAGCAACAGTGCTCCAGAAAATCGGGGCTATGAATCTCAAATTTGACCAAGGTTCAGGAAGTTTGCTAGGTTTTGGGTTGATTTTCACTATTTTGGGAATAATGTTTCTGTTGTTCACGGTTAGTAATGAAAGTCTGGATTTAGCTAGGTTGCAAGCCCGAACTGACAGTGCAGCACTGGCTGCTGAGGATGTTTTACGAGGAAAAGCCACTGGTTATCCCTGTGAAACGGCTGAGCAGATTGTGAAAGGTTTCGGCGGGACTTTGGATTCATGCCATATAGTCAATTTAGACATCTATATAAGTGTGTATCAGCAACTTATGGGTATAGTTCATAGGGTCAAGGCTCACGCAGGTGTGGGACTTGATTCAGCAAGGTAGGAGAGTTAGTGGCTACAGCTTCAAAACTGGTCATTGTAGAGTCGCCGGCTAAGGCCAAGACGATCGCCAAGTATCTAGGTGATGACTTCAAGGTCATGGCCTCGGTCGGTCACATCCGCGACCTAATCGACCTAAAAGACCTCCCACCAGAGCTCAAGAAGAAGAGCACCATCGGTCGCTTTGCCATCGACGTTGAGGATGACTTTAAGCCCTACTACGCAATCTCGCTTGGTAAGAACAAAACCGTGAGCGAACTCAAGGCTGCCATGAAGGACGCCAAAGAGCTATTTCTGGCTACCGATGAGGACCGCGAGGGGGAGGCAATTGCCTGGCACCTGCTAGATGTCCTAAAACCGAAGATTCCGGTGCATCGAATGGTTTTCCATGAAATCACTAAAGAGGCCATCCAAGCGGCTGTTCAGAACACCAGAGCAATCGATGACAATCTGGTCCAAGCTCAGGAAACCCGTCGTGTGGTTGATCGTCTTTACGGTTATGAGATTTCACCAATTCTTTGGCGCAAGGTGGCCAGGGGGCTTTCGGCTGGACGTGTTCAGTCACCGGCAGTGCGTCTAATTGTTGAGCGTGAACGTGAGCGCATGGCTTTCGTCTCAGCAAGCTATTACGACATCAAGGCGATGTTTGACAGCAAGGTCACCGGAGATCCAAAGTTTGAAGCCAAGCTCTTCACCTACAACGGTCAACGTATTGCTTCGGGAGATTCATTCAACGACAAAGGTGAACTCACTGCGAAAGTAATGTTGCTCGATGAGGCGAAGGCTCAAGCACTTGCAGAAGCAATTAAGTCAACCGGACCTAATGTAGAGGTAATTTCAGTTGAATCAAAGCCTTCGATAAGAAGACCTGCTGCGCCATTCACCACTTCAACACTTCAGCAGGAAGCGTCTAGAAAACTTCGTATGTCGGCTAAACAAACCATGGATGTCGCACAGTCTCTCTATCAAGAGGGTTACATCACATACATGCGTACCGACTCACCAACTCTTTCAACTCAAGCTATCAACGCTGCAAGAGCTCAGGCGAAAGAGATGTTCGGTGAAGACTACGTTTCGCCAGCACCTCGTGTCTATCAAGGAAAGAACAAGAACGCTCAGGAAGCCCACGAAGCTATCCGTCCTGCCGGTGAGATTTTTAGAAAGCCTTCAGAAGTTGCTGGTGAACTCAGTGGTCGAGCCTTCGAGTTGTATGACTTGATCTGGAAGCGAACCATCGCTTCACAAATGCAAGATGCCAAGGTTTCCACCACAACCGCAAAGATTGCAATTCACCCGCTTAATAACGGTGACCGGGCAGAGTTTAGCGCCAGTGGAACAGTGGTTACTTTCCGCGGATACATGGCTGCCTACGAGGAAAGCCAGGATGAATCCAATAATGAGGATGAGGACAACGAGCAGAAAGAAAGCAAGCTACCTAACCTTGTGGTTGGCCAGAAGCTTGATGTTCTTGAGGTTACTGCTAAAGATCACCAGACCTCGCCGCCTCCTCGCTATACCGAAGCCAGTTTGGTTAAGGCACTTGAGGAAGACGGAATTGGCCGCCCATCAACCTATGCAGCCATCATCTCTAACATCCTGAATAAGGGCTATGTGGTCAAGCGTGGTCAAGCGCTAGTTCCGGAGTGGATAGCCTTCACAGTGATTCGTTTCCTTGAGGAGAATGTTTCAAAGCTGGTGGACTACGCGTTCACCGCCGCTATGGAAGAAGACCTTGATGAGATCGCTGAGGGAACGATGAACCGAAGCGTTTGGTTGAAGGAGTTCTACTTTGGTTCTGCTAAGAACCCTGGGCTTCACTCCATCGTTGACAACATCGGTGAAATTGATGCCAAGGCTTTGAACTCAATGGACCTCGGTGACGGTATCACTCTGCGCACCGGCAAGTATGGACCTTACCTTGAGATCTTTATCGAACCTGGTGCCGAAGGTGCTGATGAAAACGGTAGACGTATCATCAACATCCCAGAGGGACTAGCACCTGATGAATTGACTCTAGAAAAAGCCCATGAGCTGATTGAAGCGCCAATTATCAAAGACAAGATTTTAGGCGTTGACCCAGAAACCGGGTTCAATGTCCTATTTAAAGATGGACGCTACGGACCATATATTCTGCTCGAAGACCCGGATGCCAAGAAGCCAAAGACGGCATCGCTGTTTAAGACAATGTCACCTGAGTCAATGGATTTGGAAACAGCACTAAAACTTCTTTCACTTCCTAGAGTGGTTGGGGTTGATCCGGAATCTGGCTTAGACATCACCGCTCAAAACGGTAAGTTCGGACCATACATGCTCAAAGGTAAAGAATCTAGAAGCCTCCAGTCCGAAGATCAGATTTTTGAAATAGATCTAGAAGGAGCGCTGGCAATCTTCGCTCAACCTAAACTGCGTGGTCGTGTCACCGCTGCAACACCTTTGAAAGAATTCGGTGAAGACCCAGCAGCTAAGACCAACGTTGTTGCCAAGAGTGGCCAGTTCGGTTTGTATGTGACTGACGGTGCAATCAATGCAACTGTTCCTAAGGATGAGCCACTCGAAGAACTAACCCCGGAACGTGCCTTTGAACTTCTGGCGATTAGAAGAGAAAAGCTAGGTCTTGAGCCAGGACAACCTGCCCCTAAGCTTTCTAAATCTCGTCGCACAGCTGCAGCTCCGGCTAGGACAGTTAAAAAGGGTTCAACCCGAAAGGCTAAGTAATGGCTGGGCTGTTTATTTCGTTTGAGGGTATCGATGGTGTCGGTAAAACCACCCAAGCGGACCTTCTGGAACAGTGGCTCAAAGCCAGCGGTAAGTCGGTGTTGCGCACCTTAGAGCCTGGCGGCACAGAGGTCGGCGTAGAGATTCGTAAAATTCTTCTTCACCACAGGGGAGAGTTAGCTCCTAGATCCGAGGCAGCTTTGTTTGCAGCGGATCGAGCTCACCACGTAGCTACCAAGATTAGACCTGCCCTTGAGCGCGGTGAAATCGTAATTACTGATCGCTACCTTGATTCATCGGTTGCCTATCAGGGTGCTGGACGTGAGCTATCGCGCCAAGAAGTAAGGGACCTGTCGCTCTGGGCAGTTGGTGGACTGCTTCCGGAACTGACTATTCTGCTTGATCTACCAGCAGATGTTGCAAGAAGTCGTAGAAATACCACCGGAACTGAACCGGACCGTTTGGAAAGTGAAAAAATCGAGTTCTTCGAGCGAGCTCGTCAGGCTTACCTTGAACTGGCCAAAGCCGAGCCTGAACGCTTTCTGGTAGTTGACGCATCGGTTGATGTGAATGCTATGCAGGAGGCTATCCGAGCAAGAGTTTCGGAACTAATCTAAATTCATGACCGTTGCTCCCAAAGTTTTTCGTGATCTAGCTTCGCAACCAGAAGCTGTCAACGAGCTTTTGCGCGAGCTAAGCAAATCCGCAGAAGTTCATCACGCTTGGCTTTTTACCGGCCCACCTGGTTCCGGCCGATCCGAGTTAGCATTTGCCTTCGCAGCAGCTTTGGTTTGTGAAAATAATGGTTGCGGTGAATGCAATAACTGCCAGATGGTGCGAGTAGGTAACCACCCTGATGTTCAGGTGCTGAACACCGAACGTGTCCAGATCAGTATTGGCGAGGTGACCGAATTCATCGATCGATCACTGCAGATGCCCGCTTTGGCTAAGTATCGAGTCATGGTGATTGAGGATGCCGACCGCATGTCGGAGAGAACTAGCAACTTGCTGCTCAAGTCTTTGGAAGAACCACCTAGGGGTACCATTTGGATGCTCTGCGCTCCCAGTGAAGCTGACCTGTTGCCAACTATTCGTTCAAGGGTTCGCCGAATCATGCTCAAGGTGCCGAGTGTTGAATCGGTAGCCCAACTCCTTATTGATAAGTATGAGGTTGAAAAGAATCTGGCTCACCAGTCCGCAGCCCAAGCTCAAAGTCACGTCGGTATGGCAAGGCGTTTGGCAACTAATGCGGCGGCTAGACAGCGCAGGAGCCAGACCCTTGAAGCAGTTCTGGGAATAGTAGATTTGCCAAGTGCTATGAAAGCGTCGGAAATTCTTTTGAAACTTGCTGAGCACGATGGCGAGCAGTTAACTAAGGAACTGGACGAGCAGGAGCGGGAAGAGTTGTTAGCCAGACTTGGTGTTTCTGAAGATTCGAAGTTGACTCCCAGCGCTAGGTCGCAGATAAAGAAACTCGAAGAAGCGCAGAAACGGCGCGGCACCCGATCTAAACGTGATGGTTTGGACCGTATATTTGTTGACTTGATGGGTTTGTATCGAGATGTTTTAGCGGTTCAGTTAGGCACGAACCAAGCTCTGATAAACCCTGATCTTGAACCAGCTATCCGTTCACTGGCCGGTGACATCTCTCAAGCTCAGGCGATTCACTCCATTGAGAAGATTCAGCAGGTTCGCAACCGTATGGACAGAAACGTAAGAGACTCACTGCTTTTAGACGCGCTAGCGGTTTCGCTCAGAAGGAAAAGAAGAAGATGATTGCAAAGTTAGAGAGAATACTAGCTATTCCAGTCCTCATAATTTTTGTCGCCGTAGGAGGATATTTTCTCCTGGATGACTTTTTTGATTTCTCTGGTAAAAAGAACCCAACCGAAGAACCGACAACTTCGATAGCTGCCCCTAAAGATCTTGCTGGGTTTTATGCTCAGAAGCCAATTTGGAAGAACTGCGAAGACAATAACAAAGCACGTTGCGGCAACATCCAAGTTCCATTGAACTGGGATAAGCCTGGCGCAGGAGCGATTAACATAGCAGTTGCGGTATACCCAGCCTTGAACCCAAAGACAGCGCCTTACCTACTGATGAACCCCGGTGGTCCTGGGGCTTCCGGCCGGGACTGGGTGATCAACTACATTACTTCTTTCGGAACCAAGAAACTTAGAGAAAATTACAACATCGTCGGGTTCGATCCGAGAGGTGTTGGTGCCAGCACTTCAATCAAGTGTTATGACACCGCCAAGTTGCGAAACTTTCTGTATTCGGCTAGTCCGTATGATTACGGAACGGCCCAGGACCTTGAATTCACAAAAAAGTCCATCAAAGACTTCGGGGCAGCCTGTTTGAAAAATACCGGAGCGCTGCTCGGTCACGTTGACACTTCATCGGCTGCCAAAGACATGGATATTATTCGGGCGGTTTTTGGAAGTAAGAAGTTGAACTACGTTGGCTTTTCCTACGGCACACTGCTCGGTTCTACTTACGCAACCTATTTCCCAACCAATGTTGGTCGGTTCGTGCTCGATGGCGTTGTCGATCCGACCATTTCACCGTCGCAGGACTCTTTGAATCAACTCGCTGGCTTCCAGTCAGCCATGCGCGCTTATTTGGCTAGCTGTATTAAGGATCGTATTTCCTGCCCATTCAGAGGGCTGACGGTCGATCAGGCGATGAACAAGATTGGCAAGGACTACCTTGGAGTTCTGGAGAAGGGACCGGTGAAAACTTCACTTACCGGGCGAACCCTGACTTTGAACTCTGGTTTTACTGGCATGATCGCGGCTCTGTATTCGAAATCAAACTGGCAGTATCTAACTCAGGCCTTCACTGACTTTTTTCGCACCAGTGACCGAGACGGCCGAGTTTTCCTTCTCTTGGCTGACATGTATTTCGCCTATGACCCTGATGCCGAAGTTTTCGAAGGAAATGAAAATGAGGCTTTCAAAGCAATTACCTGCATGGATTCCAGAGAGTCAGGAAAGACCGTTGACATGCTTGCTCAAAACAGGCGAGCGCTGAAACTCAGCCCAGTCTTCGGAAGATACTGGCAGTATGGTGGGCTCGCCTGTTACAGCTGGCCTTACCCGGTCAAGGAGTTACCAAGAGACTACTCAGCTAAAAAAGCGCCAACCATGATGATCATTGGAACAACCAATGATCCGGCAACGCCATATTCTCAAGCAGAGCACTTTGCTCACGACGTGTTAGCCAACGGCTGGTTGCTAACTTATAAAGGTGAGGGACACACCGCCTACGGTTCCTCCAACGTTTGTGTATCCAACACTGTCGATGACTTCCTCATTAACGGCAAGATTCCGGCAAAAGAAAAGACCTGTTAGCCATATATGCCAAATAACAAAGTTCAAGAGTACTTTTCGAAGAAGTTCCGAGCATTACTCTCCAACGAACCCAGTGGAACTCCGCCTTGGATTGAAACCATTGCCGCCGGTGAGACCGGTGGCTTGTTTTTACCGACCGATGCACCTTGGGTTGTTCATAGAGATTTTGGAACTCTAGTCGGCGGCATCAGAGCTCTGCTGGTTCAAGCACTTCACCCCGGTGCGGTCAATGGGGTTGCCAACCATTCGCGCTATCAGGAGGATGCACTGGGGCGACTAGCTGGAACTATTCGCTGGCTTACTGTCACCACGTTTGGTTCACTCGAAGCAGTCGCTGGTGAAGCCAGCAGAGTAAATCGTCTGCATGACCGGGTAAGTGGAAGCTTCACAACACCCAGAGGTAAAACAAGGAACTATAAAGCCGCCGATGAAGACTTACTGCTCTGGGTCCACGTTGCTTTCACAAAAAGTTTTTTGGTCTGTCACCAGCTCTACGCTGATCGACCGATACCTGGTGGCGCGGATGCCTATGTTGCGCAGTGGGCAAGGTCGGTTACTCAACTTGGTTTAGCAACAGCACCAACTACCGAAAAAGATTTAGATGAAACCATCGTCAGTTACGCCCGACGCGATGAACTGGTGGGTGATGATAAAACTATTGAGGTGATTAGGTTCATCCGAGAACCGGGACTACCCTGGATTGCTCGAGGTGTTTACCGAGTGCTCTATGCCGCTGCGGTCTACTCGCTGCCCGAGGGTGCTCGATCGGTGCTTAGGCTGAAAGCCTTACCCGGTTGGGTGATTGTTCCAACCACCAGATGGCTACTGAGAACCCTGCGCTGGATCATTGGCCCTGACTCGCCGATTGAGGATGCCGCTCTTGCCAGGTTGGCCAGGCTTGGGATTTGGCCGTCAAACTAGAATTAGCACTGAAATAAGCCACCCTAGCTCAGTCGGTAGAGCAGCTCCCTCGTAAAGAGCAGGTCAGGAGTTCGATTCTCCTGGGTGGCTCCAAGACTTTCGGCAAGGTGCTCTGGGGGAGTCCGGTTCAAGGAGTAGCCTCTTAATACAAAGGAATTCTTTCAATGACGAAAGGAAGTTCTGGGTTTGAGCGGCTTTAGCGACCTGGTCCCACAATCCGTCGGTTTAGATCAATGGGTTAGTGAAGTAGCGGAACTTGCTCAGCCGGATCACATTGTTTGGTGTGATGGTTCGAATGAGGAATATCAGAAAATGATTGCCCTGATGCTCGACAAGGGAACCCTGATAAAGCTAAATCAAGCTAAACGCCCAGACTCATATTTAGCTAGAACCAATCCATCCGATGTCGCTCGAGTTGAAGAGCGAACCTATATCTGTTCAGCCGATCAGCGTGATGCAGGGCCAACTAACAACTGGATGGCCCCAGCCCAAATGAAAGATACACTCACCAAGCTCTTTACTGGTTCAATGCGCGGCAGAACCATGTATGTCATACCTTTTTCGATGGGTCCAATAAATTCACCGTTGGCACGGTTTGGAGTTGAGATTACCGACAGTGAATATGTTGTTGCCAACATGCACATCATGACGAGGGTGACCCCGGTAGTTTTTGAAAAGATTCGTTCCGGCTCAAACTGGGTAGCCACCATGCATTCGGTTGGAGCTCCGAATGACGATTCGGTTTGGCCTTGCAACGAAGAGAAATACATCTCACACTTCCCAGACACTCTAGAGGTTTGGTCCTTTGGCTCCGGTTACGGTGGCAATGCGCTTCTGGGTAAGAAGTGTATGTCGCTTCGCATTGGTTCGGTGCTAGCTAAAAACGAAGGCTGGTTGGCAGAACATATGCTGATTATGAGACTGATCAGCCCTGAAGGTAAGCGCTATCACCTGAGCGCAGCTTTCCCGTCAGCCTGTGGTAAAACCAACCTAGCTATGCTCCAACCAGCTTTGCATGGCTGGAAGGTTGAGACTTTCGGTGATGACATTGCTTGGATTTCACCTAATCAAAATGGTCGACTTCGTGCAATCAATCCGGAGAATGGTTTCTTCGGTGTCGCCCCTGGCACATCAGTCAAAACCAATCCGGTGGCGATGGAACTTGTCGCCAAGGAAACGATATTTACCAATGTTGCACTAACCGCGGACGGCGATGTTTGGTGGGAGGGGATGACCAAAGAAATTCCCCAAGGCCTAATTGACTGGCAGGGAAATCCCTATGATTCGACTTCCGGCGAGCTCGCTGCCCATCCGAATGCCCGCTTTACATCCCCGGCAAGGAACTGTCC
>JAURJV010000046.1 GCA_030832065.1 Rhodoluna sp.
AACCACGGCCAGCCGTAATTTCAGCTCTTCCGTTAGATAGGGCGGCGATGGTGGCAAAGCGTTGGTAGACCCGAACTGGATCTTCACTTGATAGGACGGTAACCCCGGTGCCTAGGATGATGTTCTTGGTGACCGTGGCAATGCCGGCAAGGACTGTATCGGGGGCTGAAACGGCGAAATCATCCCTGTGGTGCTCACCTACGTTGAAGTGATTGATTCCGAGCTGATCTGCCATTTGAGCCTGCTCTACGATGTTTCTTATGGTTTGACCAGCAGACAGGTCATTTCCGTCATCGTCTTTGGCCATCCCGCCAAAAGTATCTAAACCGAACTGTAGGGGTAGTTTTTCCATGGCTCTAAACTACCCATAAAAGGTAATTTAGTCAAGGGGGGCTTTACTGAAGGTCTCCAACCGGTTCTTGGAACCAGGTTGCATCCAACCAGGGGAAGAACCAGAAATACATCACAGCCACTAATCCTGAAACCACTAGCAGAGCGATCAAGCTTTTAAGCCACCACTTACCCGGTAACTTCCGCCACAACCATGAATACATCAGTTACCTCCGTGTATTGCCATCTCGGCTGGAGTGACCGAAGTTGCATTCTCCAGCTCTAACCAAACCACAATGCGTTCAGTGTTCACAAAAATTGGTGTGCAGGAAGTCATGGTCATGTAACTGCCACCAAATTCAGCTGCAGCCAAACCCCATGGAACTTCACTGATCACATCAATGTCATCAGGTTGAACAACTTTGGTTTGTAAGTATTTGTAGACATACCAGAAGTCTTTGGTCTTCACATAAACCCGATCACCTTCGCGCAGAGTGTGAATCTCTTTGAACGCCCCACCGAAACCACCGCGGTGCGCAGCAACTGCGAAGTTACCAACCTCACCAGGCATTGCCGTTCCAGTGTAGTGACCGACACCGATTTCGTTCAGGGTTGGGTGCCAGCGAGTTCCTTCACCGATCAACCTGGTCCAAGTGTCACCAAATCGAGGAACATACATTTGGCCAAAGACATCACCGAGTTTAGAAACATCTTTAACACTCAAGAATTTACTCGGAGCTTCTTCATAAGTTTGCGCAAGAACAGTTTGCTGATCTGCAACAACGGTATCTTGCCAGATTGCTTTATAACCCACGAACAAACCGAGAATTACACCACCGGTTAAAAGTAATTCACCGATCCCTTCAAGCACTCTAGAAATTTTTGTTCTAAGCGGAAGATCCGGCCAATAAACTTTTGTGCCGTCAGTTAACCGATCCGGTCGTTTCATTCGGTTGCCGCCAGCTGACCGCAGGCTCCATCAATTTCTTTACCTCTGGTATCCCGGAGGGTGGTCGGGATTCCTGCCTTTTCTAGCGTTGAAACAAAAATGTCAGTTACCTCTGCAGTCGATGCAGTCCAGATAGATCCCGGAGTTGGATTTAGCGGAATCGGGTTAACATGCACCCAGCCTTTACCCCTGGCATTTAATTTATCGGCAAGTAACTGTGCTCGCCACTTGTGATCATTCATGTCCCTGATCAGTGCATATTCAATTGACACTCTTCTACCAGTGACATCAAAATAATGTTTTGCAGCATCGAGAGCTTCATCAACTTTCCAACGAGAATTTACTGGAATCAACTCATCCCTAAGTTCGTCGTCAGGCGCATGCAGTGACAGGGCGAAAGTCACCGGAAGTTCTTCTTCAGCAAGTTTCAAAATAGCTGGCACTAAACCAACTGTGGAGACGGTGATGTTTCTAGCTGACATGGCTAAACCATCAGTCGCCACCATGGTTCTTACCGCCTGCATCAGCCGGTTGTAGTTGGCTAGTGGTTCACCCATTCCCATAAACACGATGTTGCTGACTCGCTCCTCGTATTCGCCGTCCTTCTTGCCACCTAGTTCGCCAGCTTGAATTACCTGATTCGCCATGACTATCTGTTCGATGATCTCGCCAGCTGACATGTTGCGGGTAAGCCCAGCCTGACCGGTAGCGCAGAACGGGCAGTTCATCCCGCAGCCAGCCTGGGAGCTAACACAAAGGGTGATTCGGCCTGGATACCGCATCAACACTGACTCGACCAGTGCGCCGTCGAATAACCGCCAGAGGAACTTAATGGTGTCACCGTTGGCAGTCTTCAGCCGCTTGACTTCGGTAAGTAGCTTGGGCAGGAAAGCAGAAACCAGCTCTGCCCTGCCTTCAGCAGGAAGGTCGGTCATCGCTTCTGGGTTATTTGTGTAGTGAGAGAAGTAGTGCTTGGCCATCTGCTTTACTCGGAAGGTCGGCACGCCAAGCTCTTTTGCTTTAGCTTCGGCTTCTTCTTTGGACATGTCCACCAGATGCACCGGAGGTTGTTTCAGTTTTGGCTTTTGCTCGAATTCCAAAATAGGACGACCCGATGCGTCTTTCTTCTGTTGCCAGCCTTCGGTCGCAGGTCTTACCTGTCTCTGTTCAGACATAACTGCTCCTAAGGGGTTGGCCGTCCTGCGTATCTGAAGAGATCACCGTAACGAAGTGGGACTATACGAACTGTTCTAAGTGGGTTAGGAGCTTCCAACATCATGCCATCACCCAAATACATCACCACGTGATATTTATCGCCGTCAAAATCATCAACATACGAATACCACATCAGGTCCCCCGGAACTGCTTCCTTGATTGGAATCAGTCTTCGTTTAGCCGCCATATTTCTAAACTGGTTGGTGGCTGAGTGTGTTCCGATGTAGATTCCGGCTGCCGCGTAGCTGGCTTTAGTAATACCGGAGCAGTCCCAAACGTCCGGACCCATTCCACCTAATACGTAACGTTCACCCAATTGCTTTTTAGCGAAAGCGAAAGCTATGTCAACTTTGTCGTCGTTAGGTGGACCAACGTCATAAAGGTTAGGAGCATCAATTGGTCCGGTACCGTTGAGCTGCCGCTGTTCATCAATCAAACCTTGGATGCGCTGCTGCTCCAAAGAAATACTGATGTTCTGCAATCTGGCTAGCTGAGCGACAAAAGTTTTATTTAGCTCTTTTTGTTCATCGACTTTAGATTGCAGTTCATCGGCTGCTGCCTGAGCTGCTCTAAGCGCATCCTGAGCAGTTTTAGTTTTAGCAGCGAGCTCAACTTTGGCAGCCTTTAGTTCATCTTCAAGCGACTTGGCATACTGCTGTCGCTGAATTGCCTGCTTATAGATCTGGTCGCTGGATTGAGCTATCTTCTCTTGTGCTCCTAGTTGATAGAGCAGGTTACCTGCCTTCTGGGAATTCAAAAATAGGTTCAGCGAAGTTCCGCCTGCTCCATTGCGCCACATCTGGCTAGCTATCTGGCCCAACTGAGTTTTAGCCTGTTTGGCCTCGGCGGTAGCGGCATCAACCTTCTTCTGTAAGGCAGCTACCTTGGCAGCAACAGCATCTTCTTCGTCTTTAGCCTGGTTGTATTTCTCGGCTTTGAGCATGGCGATCTTCTCCAGCGCCAACTGCTCTTTGGTTAGATCCTGAATAATGCCCTGAATACGGGCAATCATGGCCTTCTTTTTAGCCACGTTCTTCCTAGCGTTCTCAACATCTTGAGCGCTTGGGTAAGGTTTTCTAGCTTCAGCTGAATCAATTACCAGGGGGGTGAAAATGAGCCCACCGAGGACAAGGCCAGCGAGAAGGCGTCTGCTTGAGATACGCATAATTCGCCCACCTTTCATGATTTTCTGGCCTTTTATCTAAACTAACATCGGAAAGCCTAAAGTTCAGGTTGCTCAACCTGCGAAAACAAAGTAACCTTGTCACTTGGTGCTGTAAAGCTCCAACGCTTTGCCGGCCCCATCGTTTAGTGGCCTAGGACGCTGCCCTTTCACGGCAGTAGCACGGGTTCGAATCCCGTTGGGGTCACGCTGGCGTTGTAGTTTGAAGTACTTAAGGTCCTGTAGCGCAGTTGGTTAGCGCGCCGCCCTGTCACGGCGGAGGTCGCGGGTTCAAGTCCCGTCAGGATCGCTGCGATGTAAATCGCTCAGCCTGAATCAAGGTTGAGGCTGGATAGCTCAGTTGGTAGAGCGAACGACTGAAAATCGTTAGGTCCGCGGTTCAATCCCGCGTCCAGCCACCACAATTTTCAACCATGAAACTATTCATTTCACATCCCTTTATGCCCGAAAGACTAGGCTTTACTAGGGTTACCCCGCCAAATAATAGAAAGCATTCATAATGGCCGCATTGGCACGTTTACGTTGGATCGGTTTAGTTTTCATCTCGATGTCCATCTCCTTAGTGATCATCGACGGAACTATCGTCAACACCATCTTTCCTAAAGTTATTCAAGCTCTAAAAATCACCAGCAATGAGGTGCAGTGGGTTCAGGAAAGTTACGTCTTGGTCTTCGCAGCTCTTCTACTAGTTTGGGGTTCAATAGCAGACAAGATCGGTAGAAGACGGCTGCTAGTAATAGGTATCTTGATATTCATTGCTGCTTCAGTCTGGGCCGGTTACAGCCAGGATGCATCACAGATGATCATGGCTCGTATTCTTCAAGGCTTCGGTGGCTCAATGGTGCTACCGACCACGCTCTCACTGGTAAACGCTAACTTCCAGGGTAAAGAGCGTGGCATCGCTTTCGCGGTTTGGGGTTCAACTATCGGTGGAATGGTGGCCCTTGGCCCAGTTCTCGGTGGTTGGTTGGCCACCAGCTTCGGTGATGATGGCTGGCGTTTAGCGTTCAACATCAACCTGCCTCTGGGACTTATCATCGTTGCCGGTCTACTACTTTTCGTAAACGAATCTAAAGTTCAGCAACGCTCCGGTATGCCAGATATCGTTGGAGCTCTGCTGTCTGTGGGTCTTTTCCTGACCTTGGTCTTCGGCTTGATTGAAGGACGTAACTTCGGTTGGTGGGCTGTAAACAAGGAGTTCACTATCGGCTCATGGAGTTGGGGTGACCCAGGTTTCTCGGTTATCCCTGTTTCCCTAGCCCTTTCGGTTATCTTCGGAGTTTTGTTTATCCTCTGGGAGAGAATGCGTGAAAAGGCCCATAAGCCAGTGCTACTTGACCTAAATCTTTTCAAGGTTGCATCTTTCCGCAACGGATCAATCGCTGCCACCATCATTTCGATGGGTGAATTCGGAATTCTCTTTGCTATTCCACTCTGGTTGCAAAACGTTCTAGGACTATCACCGGTTGATTCCGGTTTAGTTCTGCTCTGGTTAGCCGGTGGAGCATTCCTAGCTTCCGGTATCGGCGGCGCACTGAGCGGAAAACTTGCGCCAGCGATGGCGGTTCGCATCGGTGTTGGACTGGAACTTGCCGGTGTTCTCGGAGTTGCGATATTTGCTAATTCGACCGACTGGTGGCCGATTGCACCATTCTTATTTGTTTACGGTATTGGGGTTGGGCTAGCAACAGCACAGCTGACCGGAGTAATCATGGTTGATGTTCCGATGGACAAGATAGGTCAAGCTTCAGGATCACAGAGCACCGTTCGACAGATCGGTTCAGCTCTCGGTATTGCTGTTCTAGGAACTGTGCTGTTCACCCACATCCAGTCGAACCTGGTGGACAAGCTGGCGAATCTTGGGCTCACTGGAACACAGGCCGATGAATTCACTAATGCCGTGGTTGAATCCGCCGGTGGTGTCATCCCTGAACTGGAGAAGGGCTTACTGACTCCTGAGGGTGGCGAACTGGTTGAAGCCGCTAAGCAAGCCTTTACTGAAGGTGTCCAATTCGCAGCTATCGCTGCAGCGGTATTCCTAGCCCTAGGTTTCCTAGCAACATTCAGGTTGTCTAAATCTCATCACGGCGAGCAAGCCAAGTAGGTTAAAAGGTAATGTCAGAACAAAAGCACCCCCACGATAGAGAAGCACCAAGAGATACTCACGCATTCCGCAAAATCTTTTTAGGTAGAGCGCTGCGCAACGAGAAGCTAGAAGGTGAACTTCTGCCAAAGACAGTTGCCCTACCTATCTTTGCCAGTGACCCGCTATCCTCCGTAGCTTATGGACCTCAAGAACTCTTGATGATCCTTACCCTTGGTGGAATGTCTTTCCTAACCTTTGCCCCTCCGCTAGCTCTAGGTGTCGCCCTATTGCTTACCGTAATTGTCCTTTCTTACCGCAAGGTGATTCAGGCTTATCCTTCCGGTGGTGGTGACTACGAGGTAGCTAAGGTAAACCTCGGTCGCGGTGCCTCACTGATAGTTGCATCAGCCCTGCTGTTGGATTACGTGATGACTGTTGCGGTATCGATTTCCTCAGGAACAGATAACCTCATTTCCGCTTTCCCTGGTCTTGCTGACTATCGCATTGAAATGGCAATTGGTTTCCTGATTCTGATTTTCGCAATTAACCTTCGTGGTATTCGCGAGTCAGGTGTTTCATTTGCTATCCCCACCTACATCTTCATCAGCACCGTCTTCGTAATGATCGGTACCGGTCTCTATAAGTTCTTCGTTTTGGGACAGGAGCTGGTTACCACTTCATCGAATTACGAAGTTGGACCGATTGATGAATTCACCAGCAACCCAACTCAGGTAGCAGTAATTCTGCTGCTGCTTCGCGCTTTTGCTTCCGGCTGTTCAGCGCTAACCGGAATTGAAGCTATCGCCAACGGTGTTCCGGCTTTCCGTAAACCAAAGATTCGCAATGCCAACATCACTATGAGTTTGATGGGTGGTATCGCTGTCACAATGTTCTTGGGAACCACCTGGTTGGCACTGACCTCAGGGGTCAAATACCTTGAGTCATCCCACCAATTGGTTGATGAAGCGCAACGAACAATATTCGAAAACCAACCGCAGCAATCTCTAATGGCCCAGATTGGTATTTCGGTCTTCGGTGAAGGTTCGCTGCTGTTCTATATCCTTCAGGCTGCTACCGCAGCTGTGTTGCTGCTTGCTGCCAATACCGCATTCAATGGATTCCCGCTACTTTCCTCGGTGTTGAGTAAAGATGGTTTCGCTCCGAAGATGCTGCAGACCCGAGGTGACCGGTTGGTCTTCTCCAACGGAATGCTCTCCCTTGCTCTGGCTGCCGGTGCACTGATTCTGGTCTACCAGGCCTCAGTAACTGGTCTAATCCAGCTCTACATCATCGGTGTTTTCACTTCCTTTACTGTCGGCCAGATTGGAATGATCAAGCACTGGCGAAGAGGGCTCAAGGACAAGTCCATTACTAGTAAAGAGGCTTTCAGCGGATTGTTCATCAACGGTCTCGGTGCTTTTATGACCTCATCGGTTCTAATTATCGTAACCATCACTAAGTTCACTCACGGTGCCTGGTTGGTCTTTATCATCATGCCGGTGCTCTGGATTGTGATGTATGAGACGAAGAAGTACTACGCCGAAGTAGACAAAGAAATTCAGTTGAAACCAGAGCAAGTCTTTGGAAGTAAAGGTGACTACGCGATCGTGCTGATGGATAAGCTAACCGCCCCGCAGCTCAAAGCACTCGACTACGCTCTCTCCAGTAAACACGATCTGCTTGAAGTTGTTCACATCTCAATTGATCCTGAAGCAACCGAAAAGTTTGAGAAGGACTGGACCGAATACGGTATTCAAGTTCCACTTCGAGTCATCCCTTCACCATTTAGAGACTTCGGTGCACCTTTAGCTGAATACCTAACCGAATACCGCGCTAAGCACGAAGATCGCCGTATGGCAATCTACTTACCTAAGTATGTTGTTGGCCACTGGTGGGAGCACATCTTCCACAACCACCGCGCTAACCGCATTCGCAAGCAGTTGATGTATGTTCGCGGTGCGATGATTGTGATTGTTCCTTGGCGACTTGAGTCGGCAGACAAGATCGATCTGTTCACCAGAGCACCACTGCCAGGTGATGTTCGTCGTGGTCAGATTGTTCGCGGTCGTGGAGCTATGCGTCGTCACGTGAATGGTAAGAATGAAATCATTCACATGCGGGTAAGAGAAGACGCTACCCCAGAGGACGTACTAGACCCTAATGAAAACCAATAATTACTTTTTAGTTTTTATTGGTGGTGGGCTAGGAGCACTGCTTCGATACCTATTAGCTCTCACCCTAGAGATTACTTTTAATCCAGCAACAGCAAACTCGCTCTCGCTATATGTGGTGAACATTCTCGGTGCTCTAATTCTCGGACTTACCAATATATTTGAATCAGAGAAACAACGTCTGCTCTGGGGGGCAGGCTTTGCCGGCGGCTTCACCACCATGTCCGGAGTAGCCATCTTCATCTACACGCAGTCACCAGTTGCTGTAATACCTTCCATCGCCATCATGTTCGGCTTAGGCTTCATCGCCTACGCAGCTGGATCCAACCTGGCCAGAGTGTTGAAGGGAAACAAGTGAATAACTTCGACCCTGCGATAATCCTCGGCATCTTTGTTCTCGGTGGCCTAGGTTCTGCACTAAGGCTTCTCATATCTAAATGGGATGGCTACCTGCCCTGGGGAATCCTCACTGCTAACACTGTTGCCTCATTCGTCGCTGGTTTTGCCTCAATCAACCTTGTTGCCAACCCAACCCTGCTGTTACTGGTAGTAATCGGGTTAGCCGGAGGCCTCTCAACCTTCAGCTCTTGGGCGGGGGCCACCGTCCAGATGGCGGCTAGACGGAAGATCTTTGCCCCAACTATTTACACCCTGCTAACCCTGATACTTTCCTCCACAGCCGCCTATCTGGGTTTATTACTTGGCTAAGCCCTGATATACTCAAAGACAGATTTATTGATTCCTGAACCATAAGGTTTAGCCAAGTGAAAAAGGGGGTCTCGCCATGGGGCGTGGCCGTCAAAAAGCGAAAAACACTAAAGTCGCTAGAGAGCTGAAATACTTCAGCCCAGATACTGACCTGACTGCTCTAGAAGCCGAACTAGCTTCCAAGAAAGACTCTGAGCCTGAGTATGAGGATAAGTGGGCTGACCTTTATCCCGACGACGAAGACGAAGGAACCTCGGGATCTAACGGGGGTTAAGTGGTGCTTATACCTGTGGCCTAGGCCAGACAGATATAGCCAACTCCACTAACGCCCTAGTTCTGGCGTCTATCTCTTTTGGACCCCAAATATCTGAGTCATGGAATAATTTGTCTATTTTCCATTGAGGAACACTCAGCTCCTCTAAATCTTTCTGCTTATCATCTAGCTTCTCATTGCTAATTTTGCTGTTTATATCTGCTGGTAGAACCGCAATATTTCCTATACAGTGCAAGCGATTTTGCATATGAACTGGGTCTACTTTCCAAAGAGTGAAATCGGAAAGCCAATTTGCTGGAGATTGAGGGAAGAAATGCTCAATTGATATTCCCAGTTTGCCCGTCTCACGCTTACCAGGAACCCCGACAAGAATAGAGCCTAAATGTCCTTCCTTCTTTTCAACAAACGCATCAAATAGCGCTCTAATCTGTTTGGATGAAGAGCGCTCATAAAATTCCTGACCGTCAATCCATTCTTCTGGATCTCTTTCAATTTCAACACCGTTCTGTATAGCGGGCAATGTCTGCCCCATTATATTCCTTATTCGGTCATCGGTCGGAGTGTTTTCCTTCACCCAGTAACTTAAACTCATCTTCTTAGAGACAAACAGCTCTTGGCATCCAGAAATTACGAGACTTCTCAGTGGAGAGAGTGGAGTGGCAGATAGAATCATGCGAGCAACAAGAGTTTCCACCAACTTTAGTTCTTCAATCAATGATGTCTGGTCACTTGTATTTTTCTCGGCCCAATTTTTTAGAATTTTAGATGTAATCGGAACTAAAGGACCCCTCGACATGCTTTCAATTCGTCTTAGGCACCTCCAAACTCGTTGCTCTAGTTTTATCTCTCTATCCTTGAACTTGAATTTCTCGCTTGCCGTAATCGCAGCAAGCCAGCACTCCATGCTAGGGACCAAAGTGTCAGACATGTATCTTTTTATGTCGGGTGAACCAGGCTGAGACTCCCAATACTTTCGGAATTCCAAAGATGTGGCGTCTGCCCTAAGAGTTCCTGTTGCACTTCCTATTCCCTCAGAAATTAGAAAGTCATATAGGAAGCGATCCAGGTTGCTCTGCCTCAAATCGGTTTGAGCTCCGTTGACAGCTTTTTCTGCCTTAGCTAGCGACTTTGTGTAAAGGTCTTTTTGGTCTTTACCGTGTGTCTGAGATTTAATTAAGACGTAGTTCCTGAACAAGTCCCATTGGCCCAGCTGAGCTCTTTTCGCGTTCAGTGTTTCGAACACAACTTCGACTTCTTCGTCGGAGGGTTCATGCATGAGTGTAGTTAGCTGAATCAAAGTAAGCGATTCTTCAATAAGTTTTTCTATCTCAGCCGCACTCAGAGATCCTCTGGATGGGTTCGTTTTAGTTATGTGACCCCTTAGCCATCTGAGCCAAGGTTCCATAATCTTGGAAGGTTTTTTGATAATTGGTAGCTCCTCTTCACGCAGTAGCCCCTCTATGCCATAAAGAATTATTTGGCGGAAGTACAAGTACGCAGTGAGCATTGGGCTCTTGGAGCTTGCAATTGGGTCAAGCAGGATTGCCTTTTCTCTTTTTGAAATTATTGCCCAATCTTCTGCGTCCAAGGCGTGCACTTTAACGTTTGATAACCTTTGGCGGTTGTACTTTGTTAACTCCTGTTTCGTCATTTCAAAATACTCGTCTAGAAGCGCCATTATCCAAATTCTTGTTGTTAAGAGTCTCTGCTGTCCATCTAAAACGTCATAACAGATGTGACCGGCTTCTTTATTTTTAAGTTCACATGGCTCAGCAGCCCCTGCTATAAGTGCAACCCCTATCCAGTGAGGTTTGACAGGACTACTGAAAGTTATTCTCTGAATGTCTCGAACTAGACCATGAAGTTGGCTGGGGCCCCATTGGAAATTTCTTTGAAAGGCTGGAATTTGGTAGCAACTATGGCTGCCTGGGAAAATTAGTTGGATTGGGGTGAACTCTGTAGGCTTCATGGGATTCTCCTTTAGAAACTCTAATAATCTGTTGCTGAGTCAATGGTATACAAACCAACCAAGTAGTGTCCACGTTTTCAGTTCCTAGCTACAAAACTTAGTTCACACTAGAAAGTGGGTTGGACTTAGTAAATAGGTACTTGGATGATTGATTAAACTCTTTTCTTGTCTCTTGAAATCAGAACAAGAAGCGCTCCTAGTCCCAACCAGGCCAGCATGGTTACCCACTGCGTGGTGGTTGATGCTTCTGGGAAGTAACTGATCCTTCGGAGTAGGTTAACTTCCGCTCCGAGTGGTAAATACTGACCCAATGCACCTAGACCAGCTGGATAGAACTCAACTGGAAGGGCAACGCCAGCCAGTGGATTACCGATAATGAAGAACAAACCGATACCCAGTAACAATCCTGCTCGACCAATTAGTTCGGATAGACCCATGAGCGTTAGGGAAACAGCTGCGATACCAAGTGCAACTGCAGCAACCTCTAGTAAATAGTTTCCTTGCAGAGAGCCCAACCAAAGATTCAAAATCGCAACCATAGCTGAGGCAGCTAAAACTGATGCAATACCTGCAACTGCAAACTTCTGCC
>JAURJV010000047.1 GCA_030832065.1 Rhodoluna sp.
ACCTGATAGTAGAGATCTGCACCAATTACAGATCCAACCTGACATCCGTTAGCTGAACCGGTAGCGGGTTTGAAACTAGATGAAGTCAGCGTTGCTTTTTTATCCAGACGAACATCGTAGATGTGTGATGGAGTTTTAGCTGTAGCACCTTGAAGGCTAATTGTCGCAGTCGGTGCTATTTGGTCAATAGTTATCGAAATTGGATCCACACCGGCCATTGAGACAATCAACTCGCCTTGAATCTTTGCGGTGTCTAGTTGTGAAATAGCAAGGTTGTAAGTGTATGGCGCTCTGGTTAGCTGCTTCGAAACTATTCTGGCTTTGAACTTGGTTTGTTCAGTTGCTGAACCACTAAACAGAATCGAATCAAGCGCTAACGGAGTCTTTGATGTTGCAACCAGCTCAATGCGGTGTTCTGTGGCGTTAGTGGTTGGCTTACTGGTTAGGTTGAATGACTTCACGGTCAGCGGGGCTGAATAGCGAATGAAAATTCTTCCAGAAGTTTCAGAGTCAACGTAACCAGACTTGGTCACCAATGCTCCAACTGAAGTGTTCGTTCCAGCCGAACCACCGAAGCCTCCGGCTTCCCTGAGCCCGGTTGATGATCTGAACAGGTCTCCGCCGGCACCGCCGATAACTCCAGCGCCACCGCCACCGCCACCGCCACCATCGCAGAAGAACGAACAGCTGGAACTCTTACCGTCCCCGCCACGGCTACCCTGAACCACGTAATGCTCTTCCGTGTCACCCCAGGTTGCCCCATCCTCGGCGTTAGCCATACCGCCACCGCCACCGGCTCCAGCGGCTACGTATTCCTTGGTACCAATGACCAGCACGGAGGCAGCACCACCACCGGCTCCACCGCCAGAGGTACCGGTTGGGCCTGCATTTCCGCCCTTACCGCCATCAAAGCGCGTGTTGTAGGTGGATTTACCTCCTGCGCCACCACCCTTATTCGTGACGTCATCCTCACCGTTTTCACCGGCTCCACCTGGGTAAAGCTTTAGAACCTTTCCTGCTGAATCCTCAATAAAGAGCACCAGCCGGCCGACCTGACCACTACCGGCGTTGTAGCAACCATCCCCACAATCCATACCGCCGGCACCACCGGCAGCTCCAACCACTTCGATCTCAATCGGGCCTAACCCACTTGGAACGGTGTAGGTGGAAGCACCATCGGCGTGAGTGAATGTGGCAACACATTTACTGCTTACTAAGGTGTAACCGTCAACACATGGGTTATCGCTCGGCGCACCAAAGGCCATACCTGCAGTAGTTGCGGTAAATGCACTGAACAGTGCAACAGCTAGCCAGGCGTTAACCCATTTCTGCCAAAACTTACTCATGAATGTCTTCCTACAAGCAGATCCAATAAATGTTTTAGTCGGTACCAAATTCACTACACAGCTCAACTACATTCTGCTTAGCCGTTGCAACCGCTATCTCAAATTGTGAAACAGTTGCATCATCAGCCTCGCTGTTGATTACTGCGTAATACTGTCTCGAAGTCATAGCGAAAGTGACTAATGCTGACTGTAGCTTTGCCGAACCAGCCCGTTCACCGTAAACCTGAATGTTGTTTAAGAAGGTTGAGACATCTTCATCAAGCTCAGGTAGCGGTAAAGCTAAGTAATCCTTGCAAGAAGCTCTATCAACATCTCTAATAAACGAGGTGTAGTAGTTGACGCTACCGGAAAGCACTAAAGCAAGAACTGCAACACCGGCATAGATCATGTAGCGGGTTTGGTACTTCTTGTTCACTTTGTCTATTTCACCGGAGCGCCTGAACATAAGGGCGGCTAACAGGTTTAGACCAAAACACAGGAGGGTTATTACCAGTGCTGTGATAAAGATGTCCAGCTTGGTAAAGCGGAATAAGCGATACATCGCTTGGAAAACCTCGAAGTAGTTACGCTCTGGGAACCTCAGGTTAATTGGGATAGCCAGTAAAAATGGGGTGACTAAGAGGGTTGAGCCGGGTATCAAGGCTAGATAGAACTTGATGGTTCTTGGGATTCTGGTGAAAGCCAGACCTGCGGTGACCAATGTAATTAGGAAGAAGATTAGGTAAGTTGCAACAAACACCCGAATAGTAACCAGGTAGTCGGCATATTTGGGATCCGCGATAGCAGCCAAATACTCGTTAAGGGGCAACCAGTAGCTGATAACCCAGAAGCTTAAAGCTGAACTAAGCACCAACAGCAGGCCTGCCCTGAAGTGCTGTAGACGATTCTGCATCAAATTCTCCTAAACAATTACCTGTCTAAGCCTAATCGGACGGCCTAAATTACTTGCTGAGGTGGCAGAATTGAGTTGATGAATGACTTTCTAGGTAAAACAGCACTTATCACCGGGGCAAGCTCAGGTTTGGGTGAAGGCTATGCCTTGGAATTAGCCAAACGCGGAGCCAACGTAATTCTCGTGGCGAGACGAACTGATCGCTTACGCGAACTTTCTGACCGCATCAATGCAGAATACGGAGTCAAAGCCTCATCAGTACTTCCGATAGACCTCAGTGCAAGAGATGCAGCAACCTCGCTTGCCAGAATGATTAAAGGTCGCGGCATGCAAATTGATATTCTGATCAACGATGCTGGTTTCGGACAAACAATTGCTTTTGCTGAAGAAGATGCTCAATGGGTTCGCAATGAGCTAGCCGTTAACGTTCAAACTTTAGTGGAGTTGACTCACGAATTTTTGCCAGGGATGCTAGAGCGCAAATCCGGAATCGTAATTAACATCGCTTCAACCGCAGCTTTTCAGTCGCTACCATACATGGCTGTCTACGGAGCGACTAAAGCTTTCGTACTCTCCTTCACAGAGGCCCTCTGGGGTGAAACCCGTGAGAGTGGAGTCAAGGTTCTGACTGTCTGCCCTGGTCCTACTGAAACTGAATTCTTTGAAGCCGGTGGCTCATCCCCCGCTTTAGGTCGTTTTATTCGTAAACGCGAACATGTTATGGAAACCACCTTCAAAGAGTTGGCTAAACCTAAGCCTCGAGCCGCAGTAATTGATGGTGGGCTAAACAAATTGACTGCTATTTCCAGCCGGTTCTTCACCAGAACTTTCGCCATCAAACTTTCCGGCAAAATTATGAAGCCGAAGAAATCTACTTCAACTCCAAAGTAAACGCGTTAGCTAGACCGCGATACCAAGCCGAATCTGGAAGATCAAAACGCTGCCAGCCATCCTCAGGATCTCTGATCTGCATTGTGGTTGAACCACCACCATCCAGCAGAACTACTTCAGTGGCTCCTAGGGATTGCAACCAGTGTCCCATTTGATCCGGGGTTGACCCGCCCTGACGGAAACCATTGTCATCAGCGTCAGCACCAAGACTTGAGGTCATAAACCAAATCTGGCCATCTTCATTCCAACCGATAGCTGTTCTGGGTCTATAGTCGCTGCGGTGCTGACCGCAGATCCAAACAAACTTGCCGCCCTGAACCATCCTTGCCCCGCGTCCAGCAGCGTTAATGAATTTAGCTTGGCTGCTGGATTTATAGGACCTTGAAATGGTGACGATGTCCCCGGCTTTGAACCTAGCCGCAGCAACAGCAGCCTCACCGTTGGCTTGAACAATAAAACCACCAGAGTCCACTCTGGTGAAGTAACCCTGGCGATAGACATTCTTCACGACAAGTCGTCCCAGAGTATCCGGAAGGATACGAAGGGTAATCTTCCCGGCTCTGGTCACCTCTGAGAAGTTGTTATCGAAAAGCGTTGCCCCAGTTGCACTCAGCATGTTGTAGTTCAGTGAGTCAAAGGTCAGGGTGTTGCTGTTACTTGAAACAGAACCTACTGTCCGCAGAGTGTCTGCGACCAACCTGGTTTCAGTCTTAGGCGCTTCCGGTAAAGAAAACTTCACTTTGGAATTGACCAGCAGTTTTCTTACTTTCGCAGCCAGCGTTCCCCTGACCTGAACCACCGTACCAACTGACTTGGCCACAGCTCTCCCGTAAGGGTAAACCTTGATCAGCTTGCTGTTTTTGAAGACAAAGGTGGCATCGCCTTTAGGTGGCAGTGCATAGATAAAGTTGTTTCGATAGAGCACCACCGACTCAGCCCCTGGCTTTAGCTGGTTCACACCGGTGACTCTAAAGACTGAAGAGCCGACAGTGATTGTTCCGGTGCTGCGATAGCCCTTGGTTGGGTTTACCTGGTGCTCAACCATGCCTAAGACCCCAGAGCTTCCAGTCGGTGCGTAGATCATGTCGCCACCGGTGATCATAGAATTCCAAGGCCCATAGCTATCCAAATAGTCGCCGTTGACTGTGGCTAGGGCCGAAAAAGAGGTGTTTGAGAGCATGTCTAGGTTTTGGGTTCTCGGAAGATTCGCATAGACAATCCCAAGATCAATATTCCGCAGGTTCCCAGAGGCCACCGAAACTTTGGTGCCTAACGGTGAAAGCCAAGACAGCCTCGCGTCAGATCCTGGATACCACCTCCAAGCCTTAGCGGTAACTCCTGAACCTAGACTCTGGTTGGTGATCTGCTTAGCCTGGCTGAGGGTTGGGGTTGGCATGCAATCCGAATCAACCGCACCAGCTGCATTCACGAAGCTAAAAGTTAGACCGAGGCTGAGCAATACAGCACTAACCCGGCTTAGTTTTACGCCCCGCATGGAGATACCTACTTTCTCTACATATGAGCCTAAAGGTAGGCTCTAATTATGAAAACCACCGGAAAGGCAAGGCTTGTAGCCTTCTTTGCCCTGTCCGGTTTAGCCCTGTTTGGGCTTCCAGCACCGGCTCAGGCAGCCTTCAGTGCTGTTGAAGGCACCGATGCGGCTGCCGTAATGTTTAATCCGACCAGAGTAGATAACATCTCGCTGCAGATGACCTGGTCTGACTACAACTCCCTCCAATTCCCTAACGTGAGCTGGGACAACGAGGGTGACTGGCGGGAAACCCGCATGAGCGCGACCATAGCGGGTAAGCGATACGGCCCCTATAAGGTCGGAGTTCACCTCAAAGGAGCTTGGGGATCTTGGCGAGACATCAATGGCAAGGCCGGTTTCAAGATCAAGATGGATGCCTTCGTACCAGAACAGACATTGCTTGGAGTTGAAAAACTAACTTTGAACAACATGGTTCAGGATTCCAGCTACATGCACGAAGTAATGACCTACAAAATCATGCGCTCCTTCGGGGTCCCTGCTCCTAGAACCGGATACACCGGCGTCTCACTGAATGGTGTTGACTACGGACTCCACCTCAACGTTGAAACGCTCGATGACCGTATGCTAAAGCGCTGGAATGTCTCCAGCAAACACCTTTATAAAGGTGCCCTACCTTACTTCCCTGATTTCAATGTTGGTTCGGACTGGCAATTCAAAGTAGAAACTGGGGATCCAGTTGACACCAGTGATTTATCTGAGTTTATGTCCCTGAATCAACTGCGCGGTGACCAGTGGTGGAATGAAATAAGCCAAAGAGCTGACATGGACCAGATCACCAGAAGTTGGGCGGTAGAAATATTCAGTGGCCACTGGGATGGTTACCTGCTTAATAACAACAACTACTTTGTCAACTTTGATAACGAAGGAAAGGTGTCTCTGCTGCCGTGGGGAGTTGACCAGACCTGGGGCGGCAACTACGACTACTTCAGTTTTAGATCGATGCTGCCTAATAAATGTTTAGGTTCGACTGACTGCACAGAGCTTTACATGCAGAACTTAGCAAAACTCGCTCACCTGGTTCCCACCCTCAACCTCTATGAATACACCAACCGGGTAGGAACAGCCATTTCAGCAGCCATAGATAAAGATCGGTTTAGTTTTGGTTCTTCACAAGCTCAAGCAGCCCAGCGAAACGCTTACAATCGGTTCACCGAAGAGAGCGCAATAATCTCATCTCTAGTTGTCCCCTGGGACACAACCATCGCCAACGTCACTGTAAATGGCAGCTACTACAAACCTGGGCAGGTGATCTACCTAGCTCCGGAGCTCTTTGATGCTGTAATAACAGTTAATCCATCCCAGTCGGATGCAACCGCTGACCTGACCCAATTACCGTTGAAAGCCGGCCTAAACACTCTCGAATACTCAATAACCTCAGCTAACAGTCTCCACACCAACGCCGGTAAAGTTCAGGTCTATCTGCTATCCAACAAGAGTTCCAAAGTGACTTTGCAGTATGAATACAATTCCTTGAAGCTAAAGACCAGCTCAGCAAAGCCGCTAAAAGACCTCACAGCCAAGCTAAAAGGCACCAGAAACATTGAACTAACCTTTGGTATTGCCCAATCAGTAAGCCGCTCCCAAGCCGAGGGCAAAATCAAACAAATACTGCAAACCATGAAAACTGCAGGGATAACCCCTAAAAAGGTGACCAAGGTTTACCTACCGGGTACCAGTCAAGCAATCAAAATAACCGCCGGCTTCCAGAACTAAAAAACCCCCGAGAATCTCGGGGGTTTTATTAGCTAAATACTTTTAGAAGTAGTAGATGGTCACTGTCGCACCCTTGGTGTTCTTCGGGGTGGTGGTGATCTCGTACTTGGTTGTGATACCAGGACCAGGAACTACAAACTTAGCTCCTTGGAGCAGCTTAGTAATGTTCTGGGCGCGGGTCACACCAGCAGCTGCCTTTTCCTTTGGAAGCAGGAAGTTGTTAGTAACCTGAACCAAAATAACCTTCTTCTTGGCTATCTTCTTGATCTCTGTTACCAGCACCTTGTTACCAGCAGCGTTGCTCTTAGCATCAACTGTTAGAACACCTGCCTTAGGGAATCCAACCACGATTACATCCACTGTGGATGGAACCAAAGCGGTTACGGTGTAGACCTGAGTTGACTGGTCTTCAGCAGTAACTGTGATCTTCAAGGTGTTGACACCAACTAGCAGCTCATCGCCGCCCTCAACTTCGTAAGTGGCAACTTCCGACTCTGTCTCACCATCTAGCTCAGCCGATGTAGTTCCCTTAGGAAGAACAATGGTGCTACCTGGGACTCTGGCAATGCCATCAACCAAGAAGGTCTTCAGTCTCTTGTCGCTTGATTCTAGAACCGGGATTACAAGGTTCCAAGTCACCTGCTCAGCAGTTGTGTCACCAGGAGTAATCACAATCGAGAATGAGTTGTCACCAGTTTCCAATCCAGAAACTACAAAGGTGTTCGCGTTAGCACCCGGCTCAGCACCATCAATTTCAATCTTGGTACCAGGAGTACTCTCGGTGCCTAGGGCAACAGTTGGATCAACAAAAATAGTTGCGGTAGCGGTACCGTTAGCAAGCTTTGGAGTCAAAGTAGCTGTGTCACCGTCGAAAGTAACTGCTGTGTTGTTAACCTTTACAGTCTTCAGGCTTCCGTCAGCACCACCAACGTAGATCTTCAATGTGTAGGTCTTGACAAATTCTTCACCAGCCTGAGGGATGACCTTAATCTCAATGTCGTTTACTCCACGCTCAACGCTGAACAGTCTGCTCTTGCCAGGCAAGACAGTCTTTCCTGCTACGAAGACATCAGCCATGACGTCAGCAGCGTTAGCTGAAATAGAGACTGAGGTTGTAGTTAGCGGAACGCTTACGTATCCAGTTGGATTGTTGATCTTCTCAGCGTCAACAACTTCACCGTTTACGGTCACTGCATCTTCCTCAGCTAGGTCAGCATTCTCGCTGATGGCTAGAACAGTTAGTGCAATGGTGTAGGTAGCAGTGTCACCGTTGGCTGCGGTAACAGTGACAACAAGTTCACTTGAACCCTCAGCTAGTGGGGTCTCGCGTCCGTCACCCTCAACCAAGTAGGTTGCGGTTGGGTCGGTAGTAACAACCTTTACATTGACTCTGGTAGAACCAGCAGGCAGGGTAAGTTCGCCGCCATCTTCAAGATCCTGGCCATTGACCTGGAATAACTCAACGCTGGTGTCATCGCTGAGGATGACTTCCTCTACCGTCACAGTGATGTCAATGTCTTCAATGGTTTCGCCATCAGCTGCAGTAACAGAAATAGTAACTGTGTTCTCACCAGGCTGAAGATCGGTGTTTCCCTCAACAGTGTAGGAAGCGAATGGGTCGGTTGTAATCGCGATAACAGCTGCTGCACGAGTACCAGCAGGTAGCGTCACAGATCCACCGGTAGCATCCTGGCCGCCAACGGTTACTGACTCAAGACTGGTGTCATCACTGAGCACCTGCTCAGCAACAGTTACTGTGATGGTGATGTCTTCGGTTGTCTCGCCATCAGCTGCGGTAACAGTAATGGTTACGGTGTTATCACCGGTCTGAAGATCTACGTTTCCATCAATAGTGAAAGTCGCAAAAGGATCGGTAGTTACAGGAACTACGCTCACGCCACGAGTGCCGAAAGGTACGGTTACATCGCCACCGGTAGCATCCTGACCAGCTACGGTAACGCTCTCAAGAGTTGTGTCGGTGTTGGCAGCAACATTGAAGAATAGCCGATAAGTCTTTACCGATTCATCCTGCGCAGTTACAACGATGCGAACGGTGTTCTTACCAACTACCAGTGCATCCGCACCGAGAATCTCAACGGTTGAAAGGTTGGTTGTAGTCTCTGCAGTGATTTCTACACTCTCAGTTCCGTATTCAAGATCAAATACATCGCCGTCAGCAACATCACTGCCGTCGTACTGGAATACAGCCAGAGAAGTGTCGTCATTCTCCAATACTCGCAAAGTAGCAGTGTAGGTAGAAGTCGAACCATCTTCAGCAGTTACCAGAACAGTAAGAGTGTTGTCACCGATTTGAAGGTCAGTGTTTCCAGTAATTGTCACTGAGGCAGCCACGTCGCTAGGAATAGCTGTAACTGATACCGCACTAGTACCAGCTGGAACAATTACAGTCGACTCGTTAGAGATTCTGGCTCCAGAAACCTTCAGAACTACAAGGCTGCTAATGTTTGAAGGCACCTGAACATTAAGGGTAACTGTGTAGGTTGCTGTTGCACCAGAAGGAGCTGTTACAGTAACAGTCAAAGTGTTTGCACCAGCGGTAAGGCCAGTTGAGCCCGTTACAACAACCGAAGCTGAAGGATCAGATGGTGTGGCAATTACCGAAACCGAAGCGGTTGCTGGGTCTAGGTAAATCCGACCACCGTTTTTGACGTTCTGTCCGTTTACCTTGAACTGGTCAAGCGCAACGTCTGCAGACAGAGCTGCAACGTTTACCTTGAATGTGTAGCTGCGAGTGGTTGTGCCATCTTCAGCGGTAATCACAATAGTTACGGTGTTCAGACCGGTTACCAGGTTGATTGCTCCGGTGACAACGCTGGTTGCGTTGACATCAGTTGTAGTTACTTCAACGGTTACGGCGTTGGTAAGAGCTGCGACATCAACTACAGAGCCTGCAGAAATAACTGTTCCGTTTACCTTTAGTTGACCCAAAGTTGCATCGGTTGAGAATCCTGGGGCCTTGTCAGTTACATAGACGTTAACTGTGTAGGTAGCTGTGGCATTGGTATCCGAGCTAGTAACGGTTACGACAACATCGTTATCGAAAGTTTCCAGACCGGTGTCACCAGTAATTTCAACGTTTGCACCTGGGTCTGTAGGGGTTGCCACAACAGTAACTGCTGTCGTACCCAGCGGGACAATCAATGTGTCGCCGTCTTCAACGTCTTCCCCATCGATGGTGAATGTCGACAATGAGGTGTCAGCGCTGTCTGCATAGGCAGCACTTACTCCGATGCCTTGGATCGGCAATACCATAAGAAGCATCGCCGTTAGAAGCGGTATCAGCTTTTTGGTTGTCATTTTCATCGTTCCCTTGTTTGTCTCTGGGTTCCTCATTATGCCTTCACCTTCACAATCACGGTGTAGGTAGTGCTTGTGCCGTCAGCCGCAGTCACTGTAACAACAACGTTGTTAGAACCTGGCAGAATGTCACGACCACTAATGCTTACCGATGCTCCGGAGTTATTAACCTGTGCTGAAACACGAAGCTTTCTAGTTCCAGAAGCCACAGTTAGCTTGCCCTTACCTAGAACGTTGAAACCTTCGATGCTGAAGCTCTTTAGGCTCTTGTCGTTCGAGAGTGTTTCGACGGTCAAGGTCAATGTGTACTCGGTGAAGGTTCCGTTTGCAGCAGTAACCTTCACAGTTACTGTGTTTGGTCCTGCAACTAGATCCTTGTTACCGGTGTAAAGCACGCTCGAACTTGAGTCCTCTGGCACAGCAAGGATTTCAGCGAAGCGGGTACCGGCAGGCAGGTTAATAGTTGAACCAGCTGTCGCGGTCGCATTGTTGACCTTCAGTGAACTGATGTTGCTGTTCGATGAAAGTGCAGGGACGTTAACTGTCACCACGTAGTCACGAACTGTCTTACCATCGGTTGCGGTTACCCTCACAGTTACTGTGTTAGCACCGGTTACCAAAAGCTTGTTTCCAGTAATTGCAACCGTTGCAGCCTCATCCTCAGGAGCAGCGAT
>JAURJV010000048.1 GCA_030832065.1 Rhodoluna sp.
GCTCATGAGCCTTCGGTGAATAAGTACGCACGCTAGATTGCCTTCTATTTCTTATATCGGATTGGCGATGAATCTAAGAGTCATCAACAGGGGCTAAGCCAAATGGCTTACGGCACCAAGGGTCAAGTTTAGCCCGAACATTGCCACATATGCAACCCGCAGATATTGGCTAATTGTCATCCAAAGACCTGGTGTGCTGAGTGGTAGCAACCTGCTTGGCATACTCGCTCTTGGGCGGGTAGCCAACCTCAATCAGGCTTAGCCCCTCCGGGGTGACAACCTTGTATGGATGGGCTCTGGACTTGGATTTCAGGGCTTTTTCGAGGTCCTTAGCAGTGGCTCGGCCTGCTCCAACCTTAATTAGAGCTCCAACGATGGATCTGACCATATTGTGGGCAAAAGCATCAGCCATAAGCTCAATCTCAATAACATTCCCCAAAGCCTTGTTTCGAGAGACCTTGATAGAGCGAAGCTCCCTAATTGTGGTGGCTTTAGGCTTCGGCTTACTAAAAGCAGCAAAGTCGTGTAATCCGATGAATTCTTTGCTGGCTTCCTGCATTGCCTCTAAATCAAGAGGATATTTCAGCCAAAGGTTGAATCTGGCTCTAAGCGGATTCCAGCCACTGGTCGCATCAGCGATGGTGTATCGATAGCGGCGATGAGTGGCTGCATATCTGGCGTGGAAAGCAGCCGGAGCAGTTTCAACCTTAATTACTCGAATATCTGGGTCTAGCAGTGAGTTCATCTTCATACGAAGATCCATGCTCCTACCAAGACGTTTTAGTTGAGCTTGAGTCACATCGATATGGATTACCTGGTGTTCAGCGTGAACTCCAGCATCTGTCCTACCAGCGACTCTTAAATCAAAGTCAGTATCCGAAGGGCCAAAGATTTTAGTTAGAACCTTAACTACTTCGCCGTGAACTGTTCTGAGTTTTGGCTGCTTTGCCCAACCGTTGAAATCAGTCCCGTCGTAAGCAAGATCGATCCTTAAACGAGTCAAGCCGTCGACCAGTTGGTCAACGGCTTGTCTCATGAGATTCTCTAAACCTTAAGCTTCGTCAGCCTTAGGAGCGTCGCCTGCTTCAGCTTCTGCTTCAGCAACAGCTGCTTCTTCTGCCGGAGCTTCTTCAGCTGCAGGTGCTTCAACAACTTCAGCTGCTGCTTCTACCGGAGCTTCGACAACTGCTTCTTCAACGATGTTCTCGTCAACAACAGTCTCTGACTCGGTGTGCTCAACAACTTCTTCAGCAACAACTGCTGCTGCGGTTGCCTTGACAGCGTTGGTTAGCTTGGCCTTGGTTCTAGCTGGCTTTGCGCTCACTGGTTCAAGAACTAGTTCGATAAGTGCCATAGGAGCGTTGTCGCCCTTACGGAAACCTAGCTTGGTGATCCTGGTGTATCCACCTGGACGGTCCTGAACTAGTGGTGCAACAGTTGTGAACAACTCGTGCACTACGTTCTTGTCGGTGATTGCGGCCATAACCTGACGACGAGCATGTAGGTCACCGCGCTTAGCAAGTGAAACTAGCTTCTCGGCAACTGGCTGAACGCGCTTAGCCTTGGTCTCAGTGGTGGTCACTGCCTTGTGAGTGAATAGTGATGCGGCCAGGTTGTTGAGAAGTAGTCTCTCGTGTGCTGGACCTCCACCTAGGCGTGGACCCTTAGTTGGGCGTGGCATTTATTTCTCCTATTAGTTTCTTGACTCAGGACTAGTCCTGGTCGTCCTCGTCAAAGCTGGTGTTGGCTGAGAAGTATGCTGCTTCAAAACCTGGAACTGAATCACGGAAACGAAGTCCCATTGAAGTTAGCTTGTCGCGTACTTCATCAACTGACTTTGAACCGAAGTTGCGGATGTTCATCAGCTGGTCTTCGGTTAGGTTGATTAGTTCGCTAACAGTGTTGATACCTTCGCGCTTTAGGCAGTTGTATGAACGGACAGTTAGGTCTAGTTCTTCAATTGGCTTAGCAAGTGCTGGTGGTAGATCAACTGGAATAGCTGATGCAGGAAGGTCAATACCTTCTGCGTTCTCATCAAGAGCTGCAGCTAGACCGAATAGGTTAACCAAAGTCTTTCCTGCAGAAGCAACAGCTTCGCGAGGAGTGATTGAAGGCTTGGTCTCAATGTCAACAATTAGCTTGTCAAAGTTGGTGAACTCACCCGCACGAGTTGCCTCAACACGGTATGAGACCTTCAATACTGGAGAGTAAATTGAGTCAACCGGGATGATGCCGTTGTTAGCCATGTCTGGCTGACGGTTTTGAGATGCCTGAACATATCCACGACCAGCTTCGATGGTCAACTGCATGTCAAGGGTTCCCTTGTTTACAGTTGCGATAACTAGCTCTGGGTTGTGGATGGTTACGCGCTCGTCAGCAACGATGTCTGAAGCCTTAGCTTCACCAACGCCAGCCTTTAGGCGAACGATTACTGGCTCATCAGCGTGTGATGAAACAACTAGATCCTTGACGTTCAAGATAACTTCGGTAACGTCTTCCTTCACACCGTTGATCGGTCCGAATTCGTGACTGATACCTTCGATCTTGATGCTGGTAACAGCAGCACCTGGGATAGATGAAAGCAATGTGCGACGGATTGAATTTCCTAGTGTGTAACCGAAGCCTGGCTCTAGTGGATCTAGAGTGAAGCGTGCGCGGTTAGGGAAATTGCTGTCGATTTCTTCGTGCAGAACTGGTAGCTGTGCAATTAGCACTGTGGTTCCTTTCATGGGGGCATCCACTATTTGATGTCCCGTTTGTTGGGGTTTGCTATTTAGTGGCCACTAAACAGCGTTATTCAGTTATAGGTTTTTGAAAACTTAGATACGACGGATCTTTGGTGGACGACATCCGTTGTGAGCCTGTGGGGTCACATCAGAAATTGAACCAACTTCTAGACCTGCTGCTTGTAGTGAACGGATAGCTGTTTCGCGACCAGAGCCTGGGCCCTTTACGAAAACATCTACCTTCTTCAAACCGTGTTCCTGAGCCTTACGAGCTGCAGCTTCTGCTGCCATCTGCGCGGCGAAAGGTGTTGACTTACGTGAACCCTTGAAGCCAACATCGCCTGATGATGACCAAGAAATAACAGCACCGGTTGCGTCAGTGATTGACACGATGGTGTTGTTGAATGTGCTCTTGATGTGAGCCTGTCCGTGAGTAACGTTCTTCTTTTCTTTACGACGTGGCTTGCGAACTGAACCCGCTGCCTTAGTCTTCGGTGCTGCCATGAGTTTTCTCCTAAATCCTTAATACGACGCGAAGAGCCGGGGGCTACTTGCGTGCCGCCTTCTTCTTACCGGCCACAGTACGCTTTGGACCCTTACGAGTACGTGCGTTAGTTTTGGTGCGCTGACCATGAACAGGTAGTCCCTTACGGTGACGAATACCCTGGTATGAACCAATCTCAACCTTGCGGCGGATATCAGCTGCAACATCGCGACGAAGATCACCTTCGACTTTGTAGTTGCCTTCGAGGTAATCGCGAATAGCAACCAACTGGTCGTCAGTTAGATCCTTTACACGGGTGTTCTTATCGATGTTGGTGTCGGCTAGAACTTTCACACTGCGTGTGCGGCCGATTCCATAGATGTAGGTTAGGGCGATTTCAACGCGCTTGTCGCGTGGAATATCGACTCCGGCAATACGTGCCATTGGATTTCTCCTGTTGTTTAGAAGGTCTGCAGCAGTGTTGTCTTGAACGAATTCAAGCTCTCGCCTTCTCGAGAGGTGCCAGATAAAAAATCCTGAACACTGCCTTGTTTTTATTTAGTTATTGCTCACCGAAGTGAGGTGTTGCAAATCTGTGTGCTTAGCCCTGGCGCTGCTTGTGGCGAGGGTTCTCGCAGATGACCATGACGCGACCGTGGCGACGAATGACCTTGCACTTGTCACAAATCTTCTTGACGCTTGGATTAACCTTCATGTCTCTTTTTTCTGTTCGTGGTTTTAGAAACCGATTTACTTATATCTGTAAGTGATGCGCCCACGATTTAGGTCGTAGGTGCTGAGCTCAACAATTACGCGATCCTCAGGAAGAATACGAATGTAGTTCTGTCGCATCTTTCCAGAGATGTGCGCTAAGACCTTGTGCCCGTTGGTCAACTCAACTCTGAACATCGCGTTCGGAAGAGCTTCAACAACTGTGCCCTCGATCTCGATGACGCCGTCTTTGCTGGCCATAAACTCACTTATCTTTTGCTAATTGTTGTCCCACACGCACGCGAAAATACCAAGTAAAAATTTGGGATTTTACGTGCCGAAACACCAAGTCTCAATACTAGAACAAAACTCCAAGAAATGGTAGTTAAAGATTTACCGGAACGGGCTTTACCCCATACACTGACAAACAGGCTTCCCCGCCATCTTCAGCAGTTAAGACCCATATTCCACCCGAATGGAGGGCAACGGTGTGCTCCCAATGCGATCCATCTGAGCCATCTTTGGTCGAAATAGTCCATTCATCCGCCAAAATACGGACTTTTTCGCTCCCCGCCGTGATCATCGGCTCAATAGCGATAACCAGTCCAGGCTCAACAACTGGCCCTAAATCTCTGGTTTGGTAGTTGAAAACAGCTGGATCTTCATGCATCGACCTACCAACCCCGTGGCCTATGTAATCCTGCAGAATCCCATATCTACCTGAGTTTCTAATGCTCTTCTCAACCGCTCGACCGACCTCATTGAGTCTCGTGGCTGTTGCAAGAGCTGCAATGCCAGCCCAGAGTGAGGCTTCACAGGCATCACTTAGCGCTTGGCGCTTAGCTGAAACAGCCTCATCTCCCCCAGGAACAACAAAGCTGAAGGCGGCATCGCCATTCCAGCCAGCAGGAGTCATTGCACCACAGTCAATAGAAATGATGTCGCCAGCATCAAGAACTCTGTCTTTGCTAGGGATTCCGTGAACTACCTCGTCGTTGATACTTGCACATATTGTGTGGTGGTAGCCAGCAACTAACTTGAAGTTGCTCTTGGCCCCAAAAGATTCAATTGTTGCTTCGGCAATAGCATCGAGCTCGAGAGTGGAAATACCAGGAACGATTGCCTTTTTGACAGCCTCGAGAGCTCTTCCGGTAATTAGACCTGCTTCACGCATGAGTAGAATCTCAGCGTTAGTTTTTAGGGTGATCTTCTCGCGACCCAAGGTAAACCTAGTTAGCTGGGCTAAGGCCCAGAGAAGTGAGTGAGTTGAGAATACGCTCGGTTACTTCACCAACCTGGCCAAGACCATCAATTTCAAGAACAATTCCACGAGCACTGTAGATCTCAATGAGTGGGGCAGTTTGCTCTAGGTAAACACTCTGTCTGTGACGAATAACATCTTCAGTGTCATCAGCTCTACCCTGCTCTTGAGCACGGTTTAGTAATCTGCGAACCAATTCATCTGGATCTGCTTTTAGAAGAATTACTGCATCTAGCGATTTACCATCTGAACCAAGAATGTCATCAAGTTCTAGAACCTGGTCTCTTGTTCTTGGATATCCATCGAGTAAGAAACCTGGTTGAGCATCTTCATGAGATAGGCGATCACGAACTAAGTCATTGGTTAGCGAATCTGGAACGTATTCACCACGGTCCATGAAGCCCTTGGCTAGAACACCCAGTTCAGTTTCAGCTTTGACGTTAGCTCTAAAAATATCTCCAGTTGAAATAGCTGGGATACCGTATGCCTGAGCTAGTA
>JAURJV010000049.1 GCA_030832065.1 Rhodoluna sp.
ATCGTCAGTCTTCTTAGCAACTTCCTTAACTAGTTCTGCACCAATTCTTTCGAATGGGTCTTCTAGTTCAATTTCCTTGGCGATCGAAACACCATCGTTGGTGATGGTCGGAGCGCCATACTTCTTCTCCAGAACCACGTTGCGACCTCTAGGGCCAAGGGTGACCTTCACGGTGTCGGCAAGGATGTTCAACCCGCGCTCAAGACCACGACGTGCCTCTTCGTTAAAGCTAATTATTTTTGCCATGTTTGGTTACGCCCTCCTGGACGGTAAGTAAATGGTTAGTTAGCACTCAAGGATTGAGAGTGCTAATTCATTTTTAGCACTCTCTGGGTCGGAGTGCAAGTTGGATCGGGGGTGTTAAAGAAAAAGACCACCCCTAGGGGTGGTCTAATCTTGGAAAAAGCTTAGATAACGTGAACGTTGTCGGCCTGTGGGCCTTTGTCACCATTCTTTACTTCGAACTCAACTCTCTGGTTTTCCTTGAGTTCCTTATAGCCTTCCGACTGGATGGCTGAGAAGTGAACGAACACATCAGCACCTCCATCTTGGGTGATAAATCCGAAACCCTTTTCAGAGTTGAACCACTTTACGGTTCCTTGTGCCATGTGATGCTCCTATTACTTTTATTACAGTCAGATCCGGTACTTCCTTCACTGCAGCCTCCCTGGTCTTACCCAGAGCGGTTTCGAGTGTTGTAGCAAACGAAACTTTTGACTTCGTTTAGTCTAGGGCGAATCCAGAGCTTTAAGGCAAGGAATATTTGGGGATATAACAGGACTGTTATAGAGCGATTTATTCGGCTGGAAGCACGTAATCAGTGCCCAGCCTTACTTCTATAGGGTATTTAGCCTTGATATCCACGATTATCGGCAGTTTTCCAACTACTTTCTGGATTCTTTTAGCTAAAGCTCGGTAGTCCTCTTTCTGGATATCAATGCTTGAAGCCTCAAAAGTGAAATCCAGGGTCCTCGAATATGGGACTACCAAAGTGTCATCGAGGAGCATCTGCCCGACTCGGCTAGCGAACTGTCTAGTCCCAGAGGCATCAATCACAGTTATTGGGACACTGAGATCAACTCCATTGACGATTCTTTGAGTTGGCATCGGGTTGGACAGAGCATTTACAGCTACCTGTAAACCTAGGTAGCCACTCGAACTGAGAATGACTGTTGCCAGGGTTAACCAAGCCAGTTCAATCCATCTATCTTTTGGAGTCTTCCTTGCACGGTGACGACCGACGTGTGCATAGTCTGGCTTTTCCAGATCCAATGCATCGGTAACTTTCACCTTGGCCATGGTTTCTCCTTTTGGGCTAACTGTTCTATATTAGGTTCCTAACCTGTGAGAAGACTGAAGAAGGACAAATGACCGAGCGCAAAGTCGAAAAGACCGAAGAACAATGGAAAGAAGAGCTAACTGAGGTTGAGTATCACGTACTGCGTGAGGCTGGAACTGAGCGCGCCTTCACCGGAGAACTTCTAGAAGAAGAGCGCACCGGTACCTACTACTGCCGTGGTTGCGGAGCAGAGCTATTTACCAGCACAACTAAATTTGATTCACACTGCGGCTGGCCAAGTTTCTATGAGCCTAAAGATGATCACGCGGTTGAACTTAGACCGGACAACTCTCACGGCATGGATAGAACCGAAGTTGTCTGCAAAGCTTGCGGCTGTCACTTAGGTCACGTATTTGAAGATGCCCCACAAACTCCTACCGGCGATCGCTACTGCATCAACTCGGTGAGCATCACCTTCAAAGAAGCAAAGAGTGAGTAAAAGAGCACTAATCGTAATTGATGTTCAGAAAGGATTTTCTGAATTCGATCTCAAAGGTGAACGTAACAATCCAAGTTGCGAGGAGAATGTAGCAAAACTAATAGCGGCGTTCAGAGCAAATGCGCAAACAATAGTTTTTGTTAAGCACAACTCCAAATCTGAAACTTCAGTGCTTAGACCAGGTCAACCCGGCAACGATTTCAAGGACATTATTACCGGAGAACCAGATCTGCTGGTTACCAAGTCGGTCAATTCTGCTTTCTATGGTTCCCCAGATTTACACCAATGGTTAACAGAAAACAACATTGCACAAGTAGCAATCTGCGGAATCCAAACCAACATGTGTTGTGAAACAACGGCCCGCATGGCTGGAAACCTAGGTCTTGATACCTGGTTCGTTTTAGATGCAACCCACACCTTCGCTAAGCAATTCAACGGTGTTAAGATTTCGGCTGAAGATCTGGCCCAGACAACTGCAGTTAACCTGGCTGGCGAATTCGCCGAGGTCATTACAACAGTCTCGGCTATCGAAAGAATAAACTCGAAGTAACCATAGAAAGGGTTACTCAGTAATGGCAACAACTAAAGCTAAAGCTAAACCAGAAGCACCTGCTGAACCAGTAAAGCCGACCAAGAAGTTTGAAATCAACTTGGGTGGAAATAGCGTCAAGGTTCGCGGCGGAACATCAATCTACTTCGTGGGTGCAATCGGTGCCTTGGTTTACTACATTTCAACGGCAACTGACTTTTGGATGGGAGCACTTGGAATCCTAAAGGCCCTAGTTTGGCCAGCATTCCTTGTTTATTCAGCTCTCTCCACTCTCGGTGGCTAAGTAACTTAAACCATAAATGCCTCCCTTCGGGGAGGCATTTCTCTTTGGAGCCGACCAGGGGACTCGAACCCCTAACCCTCGCATTACAAGTGCGATGCGCTACCAATTGCGCCAGGTCGGCTTGGACATTACGTCCGAGAAAGAGTTTATCGGAAAAGGTTAAAGAAAAAGAGCCGACCCAAAAGTCGGCTCTAAATCTCTAAAAGCTAGTTCTTAGCCTTGTAGTGAATGGTGATCGGTGCTGAAACGTAAGGGCCGAAGTCCTCACCGCTCAAGGTCGCACGATACTGGTAATCGCCAGCTTCAGTCTTAACTAGAGCAAAACCGATGCTGGTTGAGCCCTTGTGTGCTACGAACTTTCTGAACTGAGTCCAGTCTCCACCGGGAGCCTTCTCTTCAATTAGCACGTCGAAGTCTTCGATCTTGATATCTCCCAGATCTAGGTCACCGACGATGTTTGAACGCTCACCAACGGCCTGAGTGTCTGTTTCACCAGATGCTGGATGCAAAACAATCTGCTTAGCTCCAGAAGGTGCACAGGCGGCAAGGGTTACTGCAAGAAGCGCAGCGATAGCTGCTGATAGTACGGTCTTCTTCATTTTTATTGTTGTCTTCCTTTAGTTAGATTTCTGGTGAACGGTAAAGAACTGTGAGAAACGGCCTGGGTTACCTAGGTTAGCCAGTGAGCCTTCCCAGTCATACAGGTTTCCATTTACCAGGATGTGTGGGGTACCGCCAACCTTGGTATTACCGGTAACGGCGTTCTCCTGGAATGAAGCTGCAGTGATGTTGTTGATGTATGTCTCGTAACGCTTCTGATCGATGCAAGTATTCATCTCGTCATCCATCGTTACACCGTTGTACTTCAATGTGTCTTTCAACTGAGCATCACTTGGGCCAGAGGTGTTTTCAGCGGGCTGGTTTGCATACAACGCAGTATTTACGTCAAAGAATTTCTCTGGTTGCGAATTAACCACACACAGCGCTGCGTTGGTTGCTCTGGATGAGTAGTTGTTCAGCGATGCTCCATCGAGGAAAGAGATCGGGTGAATTTCCACCACAGCCAAACCGGAACCAGCCCAGGTTCTAAGTTGGGCTGCGTTTGGTGATTCGAAGACCTGACAGATTGGGCACTGGTAGTCCTGGTAAATAACAATATGGTTGGTCTTTCTAGCCTCGGCCTCGGAAACTATTTGCAGATCCTTACCGATGAGAATTCCACCCTGAGTTGAGATGTTAGCTGGAACTTTCTTAGCGTTCTCGGCCTTGATCTTGGAGTCTTCGCTGAAACTTATAACAGCCCAGGAAACACCGGCAATTACCACTGCCACAAGGATTGAAATGACGCTAAAGATTAGAACGCGTCTGCGCGATTCACCTTTGGCGCGCTGCTCTCTAAGCTCACGGGCCTTCGCTCTGGCTGCCTCGCGCTGCTCGGAACGGGTTGGGCGTGGGTTTAGTGACATTTGGACACCTCTTTTAGTCTGGGTTCTGGGCAAAGCCAAAACTGCATAGGTTCTTAAGTCTAAGGGACAGGGCAAGGATGCGATAATAGAAAAACCTGAGGGTTTAGGCCCCCAGTCCACTAATTCACTACGGATCGTGCGGCTCGTTCCTGCCGCTGAAGGAGTACTACATTGGCAACAGTTACATTTGATAAGGCCACCAGGCTTTATCCGGGCGGTACTCGCCCTGCAGTCGACCAAATTGAGTTGACAGTAAAAGACGGAGAATTTCTAGTTCTCGTCGGACCATCCGGTTGTGGTAAGACCACTACCCTACGTATGCTTGCTGGCCTTGAAGAGGTCAACGAGGGACGTATTCTCATCGGTGACCGCGATGTCACCCAGGTGCCACCAAAGGACCGCGACATCGCTATGGTTTTCCAAAACTATGCTCTCTACCCACACATGACTGTGGCTGACAACATGGGCTTTGCTCTAAAGATTGCCGGTGTTTCAAAAGAAGAGCGAGCGGCTCGCGTTTTGGAAGCAGCAAAGCTTCTTGACCTTGAGCCTTACCTAGACCGCAAACCTAAGGCTCTTTCCGGTGGTCAGCGTCAGCGTGTTGCTATGGGTCGTGCGATTGTTCGTAAGCCTGAAGTGTTCTTGATGGACGAGCCACTTTCTAACCTTGACGCCAAGCTTCGTGTTCAGACCAGAACTCAGATTGCTTCGTTGCAGCGTCGCCTAGGTGTAACAACTGTTTACGTTACCCACGACCAGGTTGAAGCGATGACCATGGGTGATCGCGTAGCTGTTTTGAAAGACGGTTTGCTGCAGCAGGTTGACACTCCACGTAACCTTTACGAGCGTCCAGCCAACGTCTTCGTTGCAGGCTTCATCGGCTCCCCTGCCATGAACCTAATGCAACTGAAGATCACCCCGACCGGAGTTCAGTTCGGCAACACAACTCTAAAGATTGACAAGAGCGTCTTGGCAAAGACCAAGCAGCCTAAGGTGACAGTTGGTATCCGCCCTGAAGACCTAGTGATTTCTAAGAAGGACGGTATTCAGGTAACCGTAAACATCATCGAAGAGTTAGGTGCCGATGCTTTCCTTTACGGTGAAACCAAGTTGGACGGCAACACCATCGAAGTTATCGCTCGCGTTGGCTCAAACAGCTCAGTGCGATCTGGTGACAAGGTGTTCCTAATGCCTTCAGGTGGTATCACTCACCTATTCGACATCAACTCTGGACTTCGCCTAAACAACGATGGCCCTAAGTCTGCCAGCAAGGCTACCGCTGCTAAGAAGACTGCAGCAAAACCTGCAGCCAAGAAGCCAGCAGCCAAGAAAGCTGCGGCCAAGCCTGCAGCTAAGAAAGCTGCTCCTAAGAAGAAGTAGTTCTTAAAGTAAAACGGCCCGGGTCAACCGGGCCGTTTTCTTTTTAACGCAATCTTGCTTTAGCGACCTCGTAGAGAACAACCGAAGCGGCGATTCCGGCGTTGAGCGATTCGGTGTCTTTGGAAATTGGAATCGAGACAACTGCATCGCAGTTCTCTTGAACCAGTCGCGATAACCCCTTGCCCTCAGAACCGATAACTAGAAGCAGTGGTTCGTTGCCGAGTTTGAAAGTAGTTAGGCTCATGTCGCCACCGCCATCAAGACCAATAACAAAGAGCCCGCGTTTTTGGAATTCCTTGATAGTTGCATTCAAATTGGCAGCCAGTGCAACGGGAATTCTTGATGCTGCTCCAGCCGAAGTCTTCCAAGCAGAAGCGGTAACCCCAACTGATCTTCGCTGAGGAACGATTACTCCCTGGCCACCGAAAGCAGCAACCGAGCGAATGATTGCTCCCAAGTTTCTAGGGTCAGTAATCCCATCTAGAGCAACCAGTAATGGCTTTTGGCCTCTAGCCAAAATCTTGTCTAGCAGTTCGCTCGGATGCTGGTAGTTGTAGGGGGGAACCTGCAGCGCGATACCTTGATGAACGGCATCAAAGCCAGTCATTCGGTCCATCTCAGGACGGGTGACTTCACCTACTGGAATTCCTTTAGCGTTGGCAATTGTTATTGCCTCTTTAACTCGATCATCCATCTCAATCCGGGTTGCAATGAACAAGCCGGTTGCTGGAACTTTGGCTCGAAGCGCTTCAAGAACGGAGTTACGACCAGAGAGTACTTCAGATGAATCAGCTGCTTTCTGCACTCGCTTCGCTGAACGCTGAGCGCCACCAGCATTACCTGCAGTTCGGTTAGTCGGGGCTAGGAACTCGCCCTTCTTGGCTACCTTAGGACCGGTCGCCGCTTTGCGCTCTCGAGCGGCTTTAGCTTTAGCCGCTGGGTGATACTTGCGATCTTCAGCCTTCGGGGTTGGCCCGCGGCCTTCTAAGCCTTGACGACGGTTACCCCCGCTACCAACCTTTGGAGCGGCTTTCTTTCTAGCGCCTGGGCGGGTCGGTTTCTTAGCCATTGATGCTCCATATCGTTTTATCTGGTAAATCCTTGATGCTGACATTTAGTCGCGCCAGTTCGTCCCTAATGCTATCGGCTGCCGCGAAGTCCCGGTCTTTCTTGGCTTGGTTTCGCTTAGCGATCAACTGGTTGATTTTGAGCTCCAGTTCAGCCGAGACCTCAACTTCAGCAAGGGCAAAATCCAATCCCAAAACATGAATCATGGCCAGCACAGCTTTGAAATAAATCTCTAAATCGACACTCTTAGCATCAATAGCCTGGTTACCGAGCCTGACCTGCTCGTGGATAACGGCAAGGGCGGCTGGGATATTTAAGTCAGCGTTCATGGCAGCGGTGAAATCCTCAGGTAGCGCATTCATATCAACTGCTCTGGTTAACTCAGCTCGCTTGATGAAGGCAACTATTCGATCAAGTGCGGTTTGCGCTTCAGTAATTGATGCCCGGTTGTAATCAAGATTTGAACGATAGTTAGCTGACAGTAACCAGTAGCGAATGGCAGCCCAAGAGCCCTGCTGGCTCAGTTCTGAAACGGAAACTCCGTTGCCTAAACTCTTAGACATCTTGTTTCCCTGAATTGTAATCAGTGCGTTGTGTAGCCAGAAGTTAGCAAAGCGATCACCGGCAGAGGCTGATTGCGCTAACTCGTTTTCGTGATGGGGGAAACGAAGATCTAAACCACCGCCGTGAATATCAAATGATTCGCCGAGGAAGTGTTTAGCCATAGCTGAACATTCAATATGCCAACCCGGTCTGGCTAGCCCCCATGGGGTTTGCCATGCTGCTGACTCTGGCTCTTCAGGTTTATGGGCTTTGAATAGGGCAAAGTCATTCGGGGAACGTCTGCCGAAACTGGCGTCAGCTTCACCCTCCATGTTTTCTAACTTCTGATTGGTGAGCTCACCGTAACGTGACCACGAAGCGGTATCGAAGAAAACGTTAGCGCTGCCGTCTTCCGCTTGGTAGGCATGTCCGCGCTCAATCAGTTTCTTAGTAAGGGCAATCATGTCCTCTATGTGTTCAGTTGCATAAGGCTTGTGGGTGGGTTCAAGTATTCGAAGGTTTTTGTAAGCCTCATCGAATGACTTTTCAACCTCTCGAGCAAATGCCAGCCAGTCTTGGGCTCCAGCATTTACTAAGACCTTGTCATCAATGTCGGTGACGTTTCTAACCATGGTTACGGTGTAGCCGGAGGCCACTAACCATCGGCTCAGCAGGTCATAAACCAGAGCGCTTCTTAGATGGCCCAGATGCGGTTCGGATTGAACGGTGGGTCCGCAAACATACATCTCAACGTGACCCGAAGTAAGTGGTTTAAACTCCCGAAGCTTCTGCTCCTTCGAGTCAAAAAGCTCGAGCGCCATGCTTAGAGCCTACTTTCTATAAGGGCTGTGGCCACGGCAGCCACCCCTTGTGAATCTCCTAAAAAGCCAAGGCCATCAGTGGTGGTAGCGGCAACACTAACCGGTGCGCCGATCAAGCTGCTCAGTGTTTGCTCAACCTCTAAACGCATAGGGGCTACCTTAGGTTTATTTCCAACCAGCTGAACAGCAACGTTTAAAACTCGCCAGCCATGCTCGGCTAAGAGATCCAGAGCGCCTTTGATGAACACTTCGCCGTTCGCTCCCGAATACTCATCGTCATCAACACCGAAAACCCCACCGATATCCCCAAGCCCAGCAGCCGAAAGCAGTGCATCGACAATCGCGTGGCTCATAGCATCACCGTCACTGTGACCATCAAGCCCTACTTCACCAGGCCAGAGCAGAGTTCCAAGATACAGTGGTTTAGTTTTATCTGCTGAGAATCGGTGAACGTCTGTTCCAATTCCACTGCGCTGGGATCTAAATAATCCGGAAGCATATTCCAAATCACTCAGCACAGTAATCTTGAAAGCCATTGGATGTCCCGGGATGGAGTGGATGGTCTCGCCAGCTGCCTGCATCAGTGCAGCGTCATCGGTGAAATCCTTGCTGGTGTTCTTGTAATTTTCAAATAGCTTTGAATAGATAAAACCCTGTGGGGTTTGAGCAATTCTCAGTTGTTCACGTTCGACAGTGGATTCAACAACATCGTGACTGACCTGCTTAATGGTGTCGGCCACCGGCAAGACCGGAAGTATTCCTGTTTGCTTTCTAGCTACCTCTTCACAAACCGCTTCAAACAGTTCGGTGGGAGCAAAACATCTAGCTGCATCGTGAACCAAAACTATTTCAGTCTCAGGCTCGACCATCTGCAAGGCATTCCAAATTGATCCCTGCCTTGATAAACCACCAGGGGTGTATTTGGCTTCAACTTTTCCGTTAATTACTGAATTACCAATTGCAGTAAATTCCGGAACGTGATTTTCATGTGAGGCAACAACTATTTGGCTTAGCCCCTTGATCCCCAAAATTCTCTCGAGTGAGTGCTCAAGCAGGCTCTTACCGTTTATTTTGACCAGTGCTTTGGGGATTCCCTGACCCAACCTGGTGCCATCGCCAGCGGCGACAAGAATTACAGCAATCCCTGCCATAGTTCGCCTCCTAGCTAAGGCTGATTACTTAGCACCCTTGGCTAAGACTTTGAGAATGTGTGCTTCAGCCCCGGCGTCATCAACTTTCAAGGCTAGAGCAAGCTCGGAAACCAGGATCTGCATTGCTTTGGCTAACATGCGCTTTTCACCAGCGGAAAGGCCGCGGTCCTGCTGGCGACGCCAAAGGTCGCGAACAATCTCGGACACCTTCATAACGTCTCCAGAGGCTAGTTTTTCCTGGTTGGCTTTGAATCTTCTTGACCAGTTGGTTGGCTCTTCGATGAACTCTTCTTTTAGTTTGCGCTCAACGGCACGAACACCCTTGGCGTCGATGACGTCACGAACTCCGACCTCAGATTCAGCTGTCTCGGCTGGTACCCAGATGATCAGGTTTCCAGCCTCAACCTTGAGTTTTAGGTACAGCTTCTTCTCGCCACGAAACTCCTTCTTGGCGACATCTAGAATCTCGGCTGCCCCGTGGTGCGGATAGACGACGGTTAGGCCTTTTTTGAATTCCATTGATTGCTTTCCCTTCAGAAACCCCAATTTTACCACAGACAGCAAAGATAGAATAGTTAGACCAGCCCAGGAGGAAAATTGCTAATTCGTCGTGCTCTGCTAATCACCGCCATTGCATCAATGACTGTGCTTGGAACATCTGCTTGCAACATGATGAGTCCGGTTGCATCCCTAAAGACTTACGCTCCAAGTGATGGTGCTCAGGGTGATTTAGGGCCGATTAAGGCTAGAAACCTGATCTATTTCACCGATAACGCTGGTAATTCAGGTCTTTTTGGTGCTTTTGCTAACTCAGGTAACGAGGACGCTGAGTTTGCAATCGGCTACTACACAGCAAAAGGCAAGCTCACCTACCGAGCTTTCAAGGTCGCTGCTCACCAAGTGTTGAACTTTGGTTACCAGGGTAAAAGTGCTCTGGCCATCGACCTCCAAGGCAAACCGGGCGATGTAGTAAGCATCTACCTAGCTGCTGAAGAGGATCCAGTGACCATAAATGTTCCAATCATGGATGCAACTCTTCCTGAGTATCAGAACGCAGTTGATTCGCTAAGCGGTAACTAAACCTCAAATTTGTAGCCAAGTCCACGCACTGTAAGTAAGTGAACTGGTCTGGCAGGGTCAGCCTCAATTTTGGAGCGAAGACGCTTCACGTGAACGTCCAGAGTCTTGGTGTCACCAAAATAGTTTGAACCCCAAACCTGATCAATAATCTGGCCTCTGGTTAACACCCGGTTACGGTTCTCCAAAAGTAGTTCAAGTAATTCAAACTCTTTCAGTGGCATGGCCACTTTCTCACCGTTGAAGTAAACAATGTGACGATCGAGATCCATTCGAACCGGCCCAGCTTCTAGGATTCCGTTCTCGGCTTCTTTCGGTCCACCATTTCTTCGGAGCACTGCTTTCATTCGAGCCAAGAGCTCATTCTTGGAATAAGGCTTGGTCACGTAGTCATCGGCACCAATCTCAAAGCCAATTACCTTGTCTATCTCAGTGTCCTTAGCGGTGAGCATAATTACCGGAACATCTGAGGTAGTCCTGATTGCTTTGCAAACTTCTTTGCCGCTTAGTTTAGGCAACATCAAATCAAGCAAAACCAAGTCTGCGCCTTCAGCCTGAAACATGTTTACTGCCTGTTCCCCGTCCTCAGCTTCGATTACCAAATAGCCCTCACTGCGGAGCAGGAAGACTAGAGCCTCGCGCATGCTCACTTCATCTTCGACAACAAGAATCTTGGTCACTGATCTGCTCCTTCTTCAGTCTGCTTATAAACAGGTAGCTTCAAAGTAAAAGTTGAGCCGAGCCCGACACGAGAAAAGACTGTGACTTCCCCACCATGGTTGTTGGCAGCATGTTTGACAATGGCTAAACCTAGCCCAGTTCCCCCGGTGTCGCGAGATCTGGACGGGTCAACCCGATAGAAACGCTCGAAGATTCTCTCCTGTTGATCAACTGGAATTCCCATACCGTTATCTATTACGGTCACCTCAGCGAAGTCGCCTTCAACTTTCAAACCAACACCCACCTGCGAATTTGCTTCGCTGTAAATGATTGCGTTCTCAATAAGATTTTTGATGGCCATGGTAATCAACTCCCCATCACCTTCAACCAGCACTCCCGGTTCTGCTTCAAAACTAAGTTTGACGCCAGCCCGGTCAGCTAAAACCACATTGGCGTCTACCGCTTCAGCAATTATGTTTCCTAAATCTAAAACTGCTACATCGCCAGCTAGATCACCAGATTGAATTCTGGAAAGTTCAATGATTCTTGTCACCAAACTTCCAAGTCGTTTGGATTCTTTCTGCAGGCTCTGGGCAAATTTCTTTAACTGCTCCTCATCGTTTAGAGCCATCTGTAATGCTTCGGCAAGCAGTGAAATTGCACTGATTGGAGTCTTTAGTTCGTGTGAAATGTTCTCAACAAAATCATGTCTGGTATCTTCCAAACGCTTAGCTTCGGTTCTATCCTCGATCAGCAGAATTACCAGTTCTTCACTAAGCATTGTTGCCCTGGCGGCAAGGAATTGTTTAGCAGCACGAAGGTTTTTAGAGAAGTAGAGTTCAGCGCTCTTAGAGCTCTTCTCTGCTCTGGCTAGGTCCACTAACTCCTGTAATTCGCTGTTAGTTAGTTTGGAGTATTCCACCAAACCCATAGCTAAAGCCTTAGAGCTCTGATTGATTACCTCGTTGTCGCTGGCCAAGATTACTCCGGCCGTGTCTAAGACCTCAAGGAATGCAACCGCATCGGCTGCTACCTTCTTGACCTTGTGTGAGGTGACCACGGTGACCTTTCGGCGAGTTTGTTTACCTAGTTAACTCTAGGCAATTGTCGCACTGTTAAACTTGACTGAGTAGACCTAAAAGTCAGGTGTAAACAGGTGTTTACCAACACTTAGCCAAGTGTTAACCCTGTTCAGCGATAGTAACGGGAGGTGGAAAGGACATGGCAATGTCGCAGGTTTTTCAAAAGGAACTCGCTGAAGTTCAGGATCGTCTAGTCGACCTCTCCGAGTCCGTCACCGAAATCATGGAAAAGGCCTCGATGGCTTTCCTCAACAGCGATGTCAAAAAGGCAGACGAGGCAATCGCCCTAGCTGAAGTCAACGAAGAGCGAGCCCTTGCTATCGATGAGATGGCCATCCGGATTCTCTCCCGACAGTCACCGGTAGCCAGAGACCTACGTGTCTTAGTGTCAGCTCTGAGAATTAGTGCATCGCTTGAACGCATGGGAGCTCTTGCCGGCCACATCGCCACCATCGCGAGATTCCGCTACCCAGAAAGTGCTGTTCCAGAAGCACTCAGAAGAACTTTCAGTGAGATGGGTGCACTCGATTGCGCACTTGGTAGAAAACTGACCCAGCTGCTTCGTAATACCGATGTTGATTTAGCTCGAAGCATTCAGGCAGAGGATGCCAGAGTTGATGAACTGCACCGATCTGTTTTTGACTTGGTGCTTAGCGACAGCTGGAAAGAAAACGCCATCTACACAGTAGACGTCACTCTCGCTTCTAGATATCACGAGAGATTTGCTGACCACGTTGTTGATATTTCAGCGAAGGTAGCTTACCTCACCACCGGTGAGTGGTCTGAGCTAGAGTCCTAAGCCTTACCCTGGTTAGCAACAGCTGCTGCTCCGGCTGCGGCTGCTTCAGGATCTAAATACTCTCCACCTTTAACCAGCGGCTTTAGATTTTCATCGAGCTGATAAACCAGTGGAATCCCAGTTGGAATGTTCAATTCAGCAATATCTTCATCGCTGATACCATCGAGTTGCTTTACTAGTGCACGCAGTGAATTACCGTGGGCGGTTATCAAAACTGTCTTACCCGAGAGAATGTCGCTACTTATTTCATTCAACCAAAGCGGCATCATTCGCTCTAAAACATCTTTGAGGCATTCAGTCTTCGGGATACTCGGCAACCCTGAGTATCGCTCATCATGGGCCTGAGAGTATTGGTCACTGTCATCAATCGGTGGTGGCGGAACATCGAAAGATCTGCGCCAAGTCTGAAATTGCTCGGGACCGTATTCGGCTAGAGTCTGGGCTTTGTCCTTACCCTGCAGCGCTCCGTAGTGACGCTCATTAAGTCGCCAATCGCGTTTGACATCAATCCAGGAGCGGTCAGCCGCATCGAGGGCAATATTGGCAGTATTGATGGCTCGCTTTAGTCGAGATGTATATAGAAGGTCTGGCTTAAGCCCCGAAGCAAGCAGCAGTTCCCCGGCTCGCTTGGCCTCTGCTCTGCCAAGCTCACTGAGGTCAACATCTACCCAACCGGTGAAGAGGTTTTGCTGATTCCAAACCGAGTTGCCGTGACGAAGCAGGATGAGTGTGTGATTAGCCATGCCCCAAGTTTATCTAGTTAGCCTTAAACCATGGGTAAACAGCGGCCGGTCGGTGAGATCACCAGGGGAACCACCAACCCAAATCGGCTTAGAAGAGTAGATCGCTACATCCTCAATCAACCGACCCTGAAAAGACCCACTCCGCTTGTGGTTGACCTTGGTTTTGGAGCTAATCCAACTACCACCCTTGAGCTGTTGGACCGGGTTCTCGGGGTCAACCCTAATGCTCAAGTTTTAGGTATTGAAATAGACCCGGAACGCATCGCCAGAGCTAAACCTTTTGAGAAAGACAACCTCCATTTTGAACTTGGTGGCTTTGAGATTCCCATTCCCGCAATACTACAAACACATGAAGTGAATCTGGTAAGGGCGATGAATGTTTTGCGTCAGTATGACGAGAGTGAAGTTTTGTCGGCTTGGAAACTTATGCAGCAGCGACTTAGTCCCGATGGGATCATTGTTGAGGGAACCTGTGATGAGATTGGTCGATTAGCTGCATGGGTGACTCTGGATAGGCAAAGAGTCATTTCTCTGACACTATCTTTTAGACTGCTCGGGCTGGTAAAGCCATCTAAAGTGGCTGAACGTTTGCCTAAAGTGCTGATTCATAAAAACACCTCCGGTAATCGGATTTTTGATTTCCTCAATCACTTAGATAACGCTTGGGCTAACCATTCACCACTTGCTGTCTTTTCACCTAAACAGCGTTTCGCTGCTAGCGCTACAGAACTGATTGCTAAAGGTTGGCCAGTAACTAAAGAACCCAAACGCTGGCAGCTCGGTGAACTGACCGTTGACTGGGATGCTGTAAAGCCTTAGTTCTTTTTCCGAAAATTACTAACATCAACTACTGCACCAGCATCTGGTGGAACTATCTCTTCTAAAGTTCCACTAACTTCTTCGCCGTTAGAGAGTTTGACTTTGACATGAGTTCCAGTAAAGTTTCGCTTTACCAAGCCCAGTGCTATCGGTCCTGACTCGAAGTGCTGCCCAACCGAAGTAAGTTTGCCGATTACTTCTTCGGCAAGAATTTCAGCCCCAGCTTCAGGAAGTTCATGCTGTGATCCATCCAGGTGAACGAAGACCAGCCTTCTCGGTGGATGACCTAGGTTATGAACTTTTGCAACAGTTTCCTGACCACGATAACAACCCTTCTTCAGGTGAACCGCAGTGGCTAACCAGTCATATTCGTGGGGGATAGAACGCTCATCTATTTCATCGGGGCCCTGGGGTCGGTGAGCTGCAATCCTCAGTGCAGTAAGGGCTAACTCCCTGGCCTCCTGCAGTTCTGGCAATTCAAGCACTACGCTCTCAAAGTAATCCCAGTGCTCTGGCCTAGCACCATACCTGAAGCCACCTTCACTGGTCTCTGGCCATGGGTCTTTCCAATTGATGAGACCTGGGAGCCCCTTGGTGAAACTTCCGATAACTTTGTGTTCCGGTTTGTGATCCAGGGTCACCTTAGAGCGAAAGACTAAGCGCTGCATGGCGGTAACCAGTTCATCAAAGCCAGCACTGAAAGTAATTAGGTAGCAGCTCTGACCGTCATCGACAATATGAAAATCCCTGAGAATTCGACCATTCATGTCAAGCCAGAGAGCTTCGGTTGAAACCATTGGCGCTAACTCATCCAACTTCTGACTGAACATGTTGTTTAGCCACATCAGTCGCTCTTCACCGGAGACAACTAAAACTTTCTTAGCTAAAACCACAAAAGCGTTACCGGCAAGTAAGTCTTTCTGTTCTTGCAAAGGATTACCGTAATTAGCAACCATGACTAACCGATGCGATCTAGTTCAACCGAAACTAGTGGCACAAGTGGATCTCTTACCGATGCTGCAACTTCCATAATCCAGAAAAGTTTTGTGACACCCTCTTTAGTGACAGTTCCATACATGCGCTCTGAATAGCCCCAGCCTTTACCTGCTTCAATAAGGTGCATAGGCATATGTGAGCCAGCCACGGTTCTCATATCTATACGGCCGCTTTTTACCTGACCTGCGTAAAACTCATAAGCTCCACCGGGGTGAATAATCGAAGCCTCAATATCGAATCCACCGCGCTCGTTACGGAGTTTTTCTAAATCTTCAGCACTGGCAATCTTTCTAGCACCGGAACCTGGTAAAACCGAAGGTCCGTGATCCGCTGTTTCAGCAGGCTTGGCTAAACGCCAGAAACCTAGTTCTGCTGGCAGCTCTATGTCTTGACTTCCGTTAGTTTCATCACCGATCAAACGTGAGGTTGCATGGTAGGTCAGATAGTTTGATTCACCAACCGAGAACTCAACTCGCTGTTGGAATTTCTGTTCGTGGTTGTTCTCTGGGTCTAGATATTTATTTGAGACAACACCGATACCCTCCCAGGAACCAACCAGGAAGGCTAAAGGGTTTAGTTCAACCGGTAACCCTTCGGGAAGAACGAACAACTACCGCTGACCCTTGAAGAGTTTGTAGATCACGAGAATGCTAATAGCACCGATGGCAACACCGGCAAGGATTAGAAGTCCTAAAAAGAAAATGTCTAGAGGCATAGAACTAGTTTAAGGCTTGAGCAATATATACAATCCAGCTAGACCAAGAATTGCCCAAGATCCACCGGCGGCATAGACCAACCGCCAAACGATGCCCTGAGAATGGGATGAGAATAGATGAACTAGCGAGACCAGAGCGATAGAGCCAGCCGCCAGAACCCCGAAACTCCGGATGGCGTCCTCTTGGTTTAGATAGAGCATGGCCAGGACGGCCCCCAAAGCGACCATTACCCAGACCAGCACAATGGCTATCCAGTCTTTACGCATAAATCCATCATGCCCCAAGCAGATAAGATTTAAGCATTATCCGGGAGGCAAAATTGGCTCATTTGCTAGTTCTGTCTGAGACTTCAGACCACAGCGTATTGCCCTCGCTGGCCCTGCTATCCCATAACGTCCGCTTCATCAGCCCAGATCCGGTTTCCCTAATGAACGCGCCCGCCACCGACATTGTTCTTTTGGATGCCAGAACTAATCTGGTGAACGCTAAATCACTTGCCGAAATGCTTCGGAATACTGGAATTTCAACCCCACTGTTTCTAATTGTGAATGAGGCTGGGCTGGCTGGAGTCAATGCCAACTGGGGTGCCGATGACTTCATCTTGGATAGCGCAGGGCCTGCCGAAATTGATGCTCGAATCCGTCTGGCTATAGCCAAGATTACAGCTGATGATGGCCTAGGCAAGATTCAAACCTCAGGGTTAGTCATCGATGAGGCGTCCTACTCGGCAAAGCTCCACGGTCAGCCAATGGACATGACTTTCAAAGAATTTGAATTGCTGAAGTTCCTAGCCCAACACCCAGGCCGAGTATTCACCAGAGATCAATTGCTCAGCGAAGTCTGGGGTTACGACTACTTTGGAGGAACCAGAACAGTAGACGTCCATATTCGTCGCCTGCGAGCCAAACTCGGTGATCTTGAAGGCTTGATTGGGACTGTTCGCAACGTTGGTTACCGTTTTAATCTAGAAGTTGAGCAAACCGTAATCCCAGGTGGTTACTAACAGTTAACTTGTTTTAAAGATAAGAGTGAAAGGATTTAGGCATGTCTGAAGAAACCATGGCAATTCCCCTGCCACCTAGTGGTTTCGACCTACCTGCCGACCGATTCTTTGACCGTGAATTATCCTGGTTGGCTTTTAATGAAAGAGTTCTGGCCTTAGCTGAGGATACTTCCCTGCCACTTTTGGAGCGAACTAAATTTGCCAGTATTTTTGCCTCCAACCTAGACGAGTTTTTTATGGTTCGTGTGGCGGGACTCAAAAGAAGGATTGCTACTGGTCTAGCCGTTAGATCAAGCAGCGGTTACGAACCAGGCGAAGTGCTTTCGCTGGTTTATAAGCAGGCCTATGAACTGCAGAAAAGACACTCAAAACTTTTCTTAGAGCAACTGCTTCCAGAACTATCAGCTAACCGCATCAACATTGTTACCTGGGAAGATCTTGAGGAAGCTGAAGTCAACCAGCTCGGTGATTACTACGATAAGCAAATATTCCCAGTGCTTACTCCACTGGCAGTTGACCCAGCTCACCCCTTCCCCCACATCTCCGGTCTATCTCTAAACATCGCAGTGCTAATTAAGCACCCCAGCAGTGATGAAACACTTTTTGCCAGAATCAAAGTTCCACCGACACTACCGAGGTTTGTTCGTGTTCCGGGAGCTTCGGCTGGCGTACGTTTTATTGCCCTTGAAGAAGTTATCGGCAGAAACCTAGGCTCACTGTTCAAGGGCTTGGAGATCATCAAGTATCACAATTTCAGAATCACTCGAAATGAGGATCTCGACGTTGATGAAGATGAGTCTGACAACCTACTGCAGACCTTAGAGGACGAATTACAGAAACGACGCTTTGGCCCAGCTGTTCGTCTAGAAGTCTCCAGCAAGATAGATGCCGATGTCTTGAGCTTGCTGATTAACGAACTCAGCGTTGAAGAAGAAGATGTCTTCCGGCTAGATGGACCGCTGGATCTCACCGGCCTAGATGTTATCTCCGAGATGCGTCGCAGTGAACTGCACTACGCGACCCACAGCAGAGTATCCAACCGTTACCTAAAGCGGGCTGCCGAAGAGGAAAACTCTATTTTCAAGGTGCTTCGTGAACGGGATTTACTTTTGCACCACCCATACGAATCTTTCACAACCAGCGTGCAGCACTTCATCGAGGAGGCCGCTAAGGACCCTAAAGTCTTTGCCATCAAACAAACCCTTTACCGAACCAGCGGTGACTCACCGATTGTCGACGCGCTGATCAGCGCTGCTAGGGCTGGTAAACAGGTGCTGGCTCTGGTTGAAATTAAGGCTCGCTTCGATGAGGAGAACAACATCGGTTGGGCCAGAAAGCTTGAACAAGCCGGCGTTCACGTTGTTTACGGAATTGTTGGACTAAAGACCCACTGCAAACTAGCCATGGTTATTCGCCAGGAAGATGGAAAGCTCAAGCGCTACTGTCACATCGGTACCGGTAACTACAACCCTCAAACTGCCAGATTCTACGAAGACTATGGTTTATTTAGCTCCAGGGATGCTGTCGGTGAGGATGTTGGCAAACTATTCAACCGTCTCTCCGCCTATGCCGAGGAGCTGACCTTCTCGGAGCTGTTGGTCTCCCCTGTTGGTGTTCGTGAAGGTCTAACCAAACTGATTGAAGCTGAAGCCAGAAACGCTGCCGAAGGTAAAGCATCAGGTATCCAACTAAAGCTGAACAGTTTGGTTGACGAACAGATTATTGACTCGCTTTACCGAGCCTCCAGAGCTGGTGTTCCAATTGACATTGTGGTTCGTGGCATGTGTGCGCTGAAGCCCGGTGTACCAGGTCTTAGTGAAACCATAAGAGTTCGCTCGATACTTGGTCGCTACCTTGAGCATTCCAGGGTGTTCCGATTCCTCAATAACAATGACCCAATCGTTTACATCGGCTCAGCTGACATGATGCATCGTAATCTTGACCGTCGAGTTGAAACTCTTGTTCGATTAAGACAGGAAGATCACTTAAGGGAAATGG